>JBEGOE010000386.1:0-9636 GCA_041182165.1 Actinomycetota bacterium | reverse complement strand
CCCGCCGGTACGGGCCGGAGCCGACAGCCGATCAGCTCTATGGCATCGTCGACGCCCACGACGAGGTCGAGCTCGCGGTCGGGACCGCGGCGCTGGCGATCGACCTGCCGGTCCTGGCGATCTGCCGCGGCATGCAGATCATGAACGTGGCGCTGGGCGGCACGCTCGTGCAGCACATCGGCACCGAGGATCACTGGTTCGCGACGCATCCGGTCGGACTGACCGCCGGCTCCCGTGTTGCGAAGGCGATCGGAAGCGAGGAGGCGACGGCGTGCCACAGCGTCCACCACCAGTCGGTGGATGTGCTCGGCACGGGCCTCACGCTGGTCGGTACGGCAGCCGACGGGATGCCCGAGGCGATGGAGGCCGACGACGCACGGTGGGCAGTCGCGGTGCAATGGCACCCGGAGGACACGGCGGCCACCGACCGGCAGCAGCAGGCGCTGTTCGACGAACTGATCCGCCAGGCGAAGGGCTCCTGATCCGATGACGACACCACCACTCATCGGCATCTGCGGTCGCGTGCTGTCGTTCTCGGACGAGGGTCGCCGCGACGCGTTCTCGAGCAGCCAGCCGTACAGCCGAGCAGTCGCCAAGGCGCAGGGGCTCCCCGTGCTGCTGCCGCCGCTGGCGACCGCGCCCAAGATGGTCGACACCTACCTCGACCGGCTGGGCGGCCTGCTGCTGCCCGGCGGCGGCGACATCGAGCCCCACCGCTACGGGCAGGAACCGCTCACCGACGCGCTGTACGGCATGGTGGGGTTGCACGACGAGTTCGACCTCGCGCTGGTGCACGCAGCCATCGAGCGAGACCTGCCCGTGCTCGCCATCTGTCGCGGCATGCAGATCCTGAACGTCTCGCAGGGCGGCACCCTCGTCCAGGACATCGAGGGCGAAGGCCACTGGATGTGCGAGCACACCGTGTCGGTGAACGAGAGCTCGCTGCTCGCCGAGGCAGCCGGCGCCACCCACCTGAAGCACTGCTACTCGGTGCACCACCAGGGTCTCGCCGAGCTGGGCAACGGGGTCGTGCCGATCGCCTACGACCAGCACGGCATGGTCGAGGCCGTGCAGTACTCCGGTGCGAGTTGGGTGCTCGGCCTGCAGTGGCACCCGGAGGACACCACGGGTGTCGAGCCGGCGCAGCAGCGCATCTTCGACGAGTTCGTGAGACGAGCTGCGGCGCACCGCTGAGGCGGCGGCGCCGGTGGCTCAGGGGGTCGAGGTGACGACCGCCGTCGCGTGCTTCGACGCCTCGACCAGCCAGTCGGGGAAGAACCCGACCAGCAGCGTGAATCCGACGGACAGCGCAACGGCGAGACCGGTGCTGAAGGGCACCCGGATCTGCTCGCGAGCGTCGTCGCCCGCCTCGGGCTCGGCCACCCACATGCTGATCATGATCCGCAGGTAGAGGAAGGCCGCGATGACCGACGCCACCATCGCGATGATGGCGATGGCGTAGCTGCGCTCCTCGATGGCCGCCTGCAGCACACCGAACTTGGCGATGAAGCCGGACGTGAGCGGCACACCCGCCTGCGCCAGCAGCAGCACCGTCATGCCGAGCGCGAGTGCTGGGTGCGACCGGCCGAGGCCACGCATGCCGTCGAGGCCGGTGTCGCTGTCGCCGGTGCGGCCGACGAGCGTGACGACCGCGAACGTGCCGATGACGAGCACCGAGTAGAGCAGCAGGTACAGGAGCGCAGACGAGACGCCGAGCCCGGGGTCGGTCTCGCCGGCCGTGTGCCCGGCCGCTTCGACGGCGACGAGGATGAAGCCGGCGTGGCTGATCGACGAGTACGCCAGCATCCGCTTCACGTTCGTCTGCACGACGGCGAGCGTCGAGCCGATGACGACGGTGAGCACCGCGAGGACCCAGATGGCAGGTCGCCAGTCGTCGCGCCACATCGGCAGGGCGGTGACGAGCACGCGCAGCAGCGCGCCGAACGCAGCGACCTTGCCCACCGACGCCAGGAACGCGGTGACCGGGGTGGGCGCGCCCTGGTAGACGTCGGGCGTCCAGAACTGGAACGGCACGGCCGCGATCTTGAACGACAGGCCGACGATCATCAGCGCCACGCCGGCGAGCACCAGTGCGTCCCTGCGGTCGGTGAGCACCGAGCCGTTGAAGGCGGCGATGATGCCGTCGAAGTTGGTGGAGCCGGTACCGCCGTAGAGCAGCGCCACGCCATAGAGGAAGAACGCCGACGAGAAGCCGCCGAGCACGAAGTACTTGAGGCCGCTCTCCTGGCTGCTGATGCGCCGACGGTGGCTGGCCGCCAGCACGTACATCGCGAGCGACAGCACCTCGAGGCCCAGGAACAGCACGATCAGGTCGTGGGCGCTGGCCATCACGATGCCGCCGATGGCGGTCATGAGGTACAGGACGTAGACCTCGGGGCCGTCCATCTCCTCGCGGCGGAGGTAGTCGTCGGTGACCAGGGTGGCCAGGATGACCGAGGCGCAGATGGCGATCGTGGCGAACATCGCGAAGCCGTCGAACGCGATCGCGCCGCCCACCAGTGTGCTGGCGCCCTTGTCGGTGATGTCGTCCCACAGGACGAACGACATGACCAGCGCGGTGCCTGCGGTGGTGGCGGTGAACGCGGCGTACAGCCCACGCGGCCAGCGCGGCAGCAGGGCGCCGAGCACCATGAGCAGCAGGCCTCCGCCGAGCAGCACGAGCAGCGGCGAGAGCGCGAACCAGCCGACGGCCGGCGGGGTGAAGGTGTCGGGCGACATCAGGGCTGCGCCCCCTCGTTCGTCTGGGGGGCTTCGGGGATGGCCGGTTCTTCGTAGCCGGTCTTGTCGCTCACGTGTGCGATCAGCGCCTTCACACTCGGCTCGATGCGATCGAGCATCGGCTTGGGGTACACGCCCGTGAACACGATGATGCCGATGAACGGCAACAGGATCGCGGCTTCCTTCAGGCGGAGCTCGGGGAACGTGCGGTTGTGCTCGTCGGGCTCGCCATGGAACACGCGCTGGTACGCCCACAGGAGGTAGAGCGCAGCGAGGATGACGCCGGCAGCAGCCACCACCGTCCACCACCGTGCGGTGAGGAACGAGCCGATGAGGATGAGGTACTCGCCCACGAATCCGTTCAGGCCGGGCACACCGATCGACGACAGCATCACGACCATGAACGCTGCAGCGAAGATCGGCGCGACCTTCTGGATGCCGCCGAGCTCGGCGATCTGGCGGGTGTGGCGCCGCTCGTAGATCATGCCGACGAGGAGGAACAACGCGCCGGTGCTGACGCCGTGGTTCACCATCTGCATCACGCTGCCCGTGATGGCCTGCGTGGTGAGGGCGAAGGTGCCGAGCACGATGAAGCCGAGGTGGGCGACCGACGAGTACGCCACGAGCCGCTTCAGGTCCTTCTGCATCGTGGCCGCGATGGCGCCGTAGATGATGCCGATGACCGCGAGCGTGAGGAACAGCGGACGGCTCCAGCGGGCCGCTTCGGGGAAGAGGTAGAGGCCGAAGCGCAACAGGCCGTAGGTGCCGAGCTTCAGCATGACGCCGGCCAGGATGACCGAGCCGCCGGTGGGCGCTTGAGTGTGTGCGTCGGGTAGCCACGTGTGCAGCGGGAACAGCGGCACCTTCACGGCGAACGCCAAGGCGAAGGCGAAGAACAGCCAACGGCCGGTGGACGCTGCGAAGGTCGCCTTCTCGGCGATCTCGACGAGGTCGAAGGTGACGTATCCGACACCGTTCGAGCTCGCCAGCACCGCGGTGGCGATGATGCCGACGAGCATGAACGCCGAACCGACCATCGTGTAGAGGAAGAACTTCGTGGCCGCGTAGACACGGTCGTCGTAGCCCCACCCGCCGATCAGGAAGTACATCGGCACGAGCACGATCTCGAAGAACACGAAGAACAGGAAGAGGTCGAGACTCAGGAAGCTGCCCATCATCCCGGCCTCGAGCAGCAGCAACCAGGCGAGGTACCGCTTGTGGTCGTGATGCGGGTCGGTGCCGAGGATGACCAGCGGGAACAGGATGGCCGTGAGCAGCACCATGAACAGCGAGATGCCGTCGACACCGACGTGCCACGAGATGCCCCACTGCTGGATCCAGGGGTGCTTGCTGACGAACTGGAAGCCGGGATCGGCGGTCTCGAACGATGCGACCGTCCAGATGGCGAGCGCGCCCGTGAAGACGCTGACGAGGACCGCGATGAGCTTGATCCACTCGGGGCGGCGGTTCGATGCGACGGCGACGGCCAACGCGCCGACGGCCGGCACGAGGACGAGTGAGGTGAGGATCGGGAACGACATCAGAGGATCCCCCGGATCACCACGAACCAGACGAGAAGCAACACGACACCGACGCCGATCGCCGATGCGTACTGGCGGACGTAGCCGGACTGGGCCTTGCGAACCACACCTGCCGATCCGCGCACGAGGCGCCCGACACCGTTGACGGCGCCGTCGACGACATGTGCGTCGAACCAGGCGACGGCGGTGAAGCCACGCCGGCCGGGGCCGCCCATGAAGTTGCTGATACCCCGGTCGTAGTACCAGGCGTTCTCGAGGATGGCCGGCTCGACCGGCTTCGCCTTGTGCTTGCCATAGACCGCGACCGACGCTGCGATGCCGAGCAGGGCGATGACGGCCGCCACGCCCAGCAGCAGGTACTTGTTCTGGTATCCCCAGCCGCCGTAGATGTCGGCCTCACCGAACTCGACCACCGGCTCGAGCCAATGACCGAGGAAGTGGAGCCTGTCGCTGAAGGGGAGCTGCATCGCACCGCCGACGATCGAGAGGCCGGCGAGGACGACCAAGGGCAGGAGCATGATCTTCGGGCTCTCGTGCGGCTCGAAGTCGCCGTGGGCGCCGTGCTCGTCGTGGGCGTCGTGCCAACGGGCCTTGCCGTAGAACACCATGATCACCTGGCGGGTCATGTAGTACGCGGTCAGCAGCGCCGTCACGAGGCCCACCACGTAGAGGATCGGGCTCTTGTCGAACGCGTACAGGAGGATCTCGTCCTTGCTCCAGAAGCCGGAGAACGGCGGCACACCGGCGATGGCGAGCCAGCCGATGATGAACGTGATCGCCGTGACCGGCATGAGCTTGCGCAGGGCGCCCATGCGGCGCATGTCCTGCTCGTGGTGCATGCCGTGGATGACCGAGCCGGAACCGAGGAACAGCAGCGCCTTGAAGAAGGCGTGGGTGATCATGTGGAAGATGGCCGCGACGTATGCGCCGGAACCGACCGCCAGGAACATGAAGCCGAGCTGGCTGACCGTCGAGTACGCGAGGACCTTCTTGATGTCGGTCTGCGCCACGGCGATCGTCGCAGCGAACAGCGCCGTGGTGACACCGACGATGGCGATCAGGGTCGGCGCCCACTCGGCAGCGACGGCGAGCACCGGATTGACGCGGGTCATGAGGAAGACGCCTGCGGTCACCATGGTGGCGGCGTGGATGAGTGCGCTGACGGGGGTGGGGCCCTCCATCGCGTCGGGCAGCCAGATGTAGAGCGGGAGCTGGGCGCTCTTGCCGCAGGCCCCGACGAACAGCATCATCGCGATCGCGGTGGCGGTGGTCTGCGAGAGCGCCCCGCTCTCGGCGGCGGCGTTGATGCCGCCGTAGCTGAGCGTGCCGACGGCCTGGAACGCGAGGAACATCGCGATCATGACGCCCCAGTCGCCGACGCGGTTGGTGACGAACGCCTTCTTGCCGGCGGTGGCTGCGCTCTCGCGCTCGTGCCAGAACGAGATGAGGAAGTACGAGCAGGTGCCGACTCCCTCCCAGCCGAGGAAGGTGACGAGCAGGTTCTCGCCCAGCACCAACATCAGCATGCTGAACACGAACAGGTTCAGGTACAGGAAGAACTTCGAGAAGCGCGGGTCGCCGTGCATGTACCCGACGGCGTAGAGGTGGATGAGCGCACCGATGCCGGTGACGAACAGGCACATCGTGATGCTGAGCGGGTCGGCCAGGAAGGCGAGGTCGACCTGCAGCGAGCCGACGGGCACCCACTGGAAGAGGGTCGCGACATGGGCGCGCTCCTCGGCGGTCTTCGACAGCATGTCGAAGAACACGGCGACGGTGACGGCGAACGCGCCGCCGACCATCGCAGTGGCCAGGTAGCCGGCCTTCGGGTCACCGAGCCGGCGTCCGAACACCAGGATGAGGAGGAAGCCGAGCAGCGGCAGGGCAGGGATGAGCCACACGAGGTCGAGCATGTTCAGCCCTTCAGCTCCACGAGGTCGTCGGCCGTGGCGTTGGGCCGGCGACGCATGACGGCGACCACGATGCCGAGGCCGACGACGACCTCGGCCGCAGCCACCACCATCACGAACAGCACCGTCGTCTGCCCGCCGATGTCACCGAGCTGCTTCGCGAGCGACACGAAGCTCAGGTTGACGGCGTTCAGCATCAGCTCGATGCACATGAACATCACCAGCGGGTTGCGGCGCACCATCACGCCGACGGCGCCGATGGTGAACAGCAGCGCGGCGAGGACGAGGTACCACGTCGTGGTCGGCACGGGCAGGGCAGCGAGCAGGGCGGTCACTGGGGCCCTCCGACCTTGTCGGGCTTGCGGCTCAGCACGACCGTGCCGATGACCGCGACGATGAGCAGCACCGACAACAGCTCGAAGGCGAACACCCGGTCGCCGAACAGGTCGGTGGCGATCTGCTTGATGTTGCTGTCGCTGTCACCGGTCTGGGTGGCGAGGTCGATGCCGGCACCGACGCCGGTGGGCACCGAGTCGCGAGCCTGCACGATGGCCGTGACGAGCATGGCCAGCAGGCCGCCGCCGACCACGACCGCCAACGGGCGCTGCACCGGGATGGGCTCGATCTGCAGGTTCTCGGCCTTGTCGACGCCGAGCAGCATGATGACGAACAGGAACAGCACGACGATGGCACCCGAGTAGACGATGACCTGCACGGCGGCCAGGAACTCGGCCTCCTGCAGGATGAACAGCACCGCCACGCCGAAGAGCGTGAGGACGAGGCTGAGCGCCGCGTGCACGGGATGGTTGCGCACGATCACGCCAACCGCACCCACCAGCACCATCGCAGCCGCGCAGACGAAGACCACCAGATCCATCGTCAGTGACCCTCACCGCGCGAGATGGTGCGGACCGTCTTCGGCGCGTCGGCCTCGGCCTGCTTGGCCTCGGGCGCGCGGAGACCGAACCCGAGCTCGTTGCTCCAGCCGATCTCGCCGACGAACCGCTCGTCGCCACCGGGCGACGTCGCTCGCATCCAACCGCTGGTGTGCTGCTCTTCGCCGGGGCGCCAGTCCTCCCAGGGGAGGTGCTGGGGCATGCCCTGATCGTCGACGACGAGCTCGTCCTTGGTGTAGATGGCGTCCTTGCGATTGGTGAAGCTGAACTCGAAGAGCTTGCTCTCGGTGATCGCCTCGGTGGGGCACGCCTCGACGCACAGGTCGCAGTGGATGCAGCGCAGGTAGTTGATCTCGTAGATCCAGCCGAACCGCTCGCCGGGCGAGGTGGGGTTCTCGGGATCGTTGTCGCGTCCGCGTACGTGGATGCACTTGGCGGGGCACACCCCGGCGCACAGCTCGCAGCCGATGCACTTCTCCATGCCGTCCTCGTACCGGTTGAGGACGTGTCGGCCGTGGAGGCGCTCGGGCTTGTGCTGCTTCTCGTCGTGCGAGTCGTCCTTGCCCTTCTTCGCCCTGCGGCCACCGGAGTACTCGGTGGTGACGCGCTTGCCGCCGAACAGGCGGTGCTGGCGGAGGGTGACGCCGAATCCTTCGAGGTACCCCATCAGAACATGGTCCCTTCTCGTTCACGGTTGCGTGCGCTGACCTTCACGGCTGCCATCAGCAACAGCGCACAGGCCAGGAGGGCTGTCAAGGACACGGCGACGACCGCCACCTGGTTCCACCCCTCGTCCTTGCCGAGCTGCATCGCGGCCAGCACGACGAACCAGCCGAGCGACAGCGGGATGAGCACCTTCCAGCCCAGGTTCATGAGCTGGTCGTAGCGCAGGCGGGGCAGCGTGGCACGGAACCACACGTACATGTAGAGGAACACCAGCAGCTTCAGGATGAACCAGATGGTGCCGTTGAGGAACCCGAGTCCGAGGTCACCGTTCCACTCGAGCCCGCCGATGTTGATGGTGAGCGGCTGCGGGCCGCCGAGGAACAGCGTGACGATGATGGCGCTCATCGTGATCGTGTTCATGAACTCGGCGAGGAAGAAGAGCGCGAAGCGGATGCTCGAGTATTCGGTGTTGAAGCCACCGACGAGCTCCTGCTCGGCCTCGACGAGGTCGAACGGCGGCCGGTTCAGCTCGGCCGTGGCGGCGATGACGAAGATGACGAAGGGCAGGAAGCCGGTGGTGATGAGGTTCCAGTTGCCGGTGCCGCTCTGGGCGCCGACGATGCCGCTGGTGCTGAGCGTGCCCGACAGCAGCAACACCGCGGCGAGGCTCATGCCGAGCGCTGCCTCGTAGCTGACCATCTGGGCGGTGGCGCGCACAGAGCCGAGCAGCGGGTACTTCGAACCGGACGACCATCCGGCGAGCATGATGCCGTACACCGCGATCGAGCTGAGCGCGAGCAGCAGCAGGATGCCCATCTGGGGGTCGGCCAGCTGCACCTTGGTGTCGCGGCCGAACCAGCGGACGATGCCGCCGTTGCCGTTGGTGTAGTCACCGCCGAGCGGGATGATCGCCCACACCAGGAACGCCGGCACGAACGCCATGTACGGCGCGAGCTTGAACACGAACCGGTCGGCCCGGTCGGGGATGAGGTCTTCTTTGAAGAACAGCTTGATGCCGTCGGCGAGGGTCTGGAGCATGCCCCAGGGACCGGCCTTGTTCGGGCCGATCCGGTTCTGCATGCCGGCGATGACCTTGCGCTCGAACCACACCATGAGCATGGTGGCGACGAGACCGACGACGAAGGCGACGACCACCTTGAGCAACACGATGCCGAGCACCGTGAGGTCGATGTCGCCGGTCAGGAGAGGGTCGAGGGCGAGCATCAGAGGTTCTCGATCCGGACGTCGGTGACCACGGCATCGATGTCGACGAGCTCGCCGACGGTGCCACCGGGCTGGTTGAACGGCACCCACACCGTGCCGCGCACGACGGCGGGGTCGGGTTCGATGCGCAGGACGACGCCTGCCTTGGGGCTCGTGATCTTCACGTCGGCGCCGGCGACCACACCCGCGCGCTCGAGGTCGAGCGGGTTCACGTACGCCGCGGCGCCTGGCGCGAGGTGGGCGAGGTCGGGCGTGAACTGCGTGCCCACCGCGGCGTCGTACAGCTTGCGGCTGGTGACGAGGCGGAAGTCGTAGCTGTTGCGAGCGGGCACCGCAGGCGTTGCGTCGCCGAGCGAACCGAAGGCGACCGGCGCAGCGGCGACGACACCGTCACGGTCGGCGGCGAGCGCCTCGGGGGTGACGTGCTCGAACGACGCGACGCTGCCGGCGATCTCGGCGGTGATGTCGCCGACCGACGCCCAGCCGAAGTCGGTGCCGAGGAGATGGGCGAGGCCGTTGGCGATCATCCAGTCGGGGCGGCTCGTGCCGTGGGCCGTGACCTTCTGGGTGACCTTGGTGACGCGACCCTCGAGGTTCGTGGTGGTGCCGTTCTTCTCACCGAACGCGCTGGCGGGCAGGATCACGTCAGCCTGCTGCGTG
>JBEGOE010000385.1:0-3158 GCA_041182165.1 Actinomycetota bacterium | reverse complement strand
CCGACGAGCTGGGTTGGCACTGGCCGTACGACCAGGTCCACCGTCTGGAGGAGGCCGTGCAGGACGTGCCCGGCCTGGGCGGCGTGCTGGCCTGGCTGGTGAACACCGGGGTGTCCGCGCTGGTGGGTGTCGGTGCCGGGTTCGCCGTGCTGGCCGTCACCAACGCCGTCGCCCGCGCGCGTCGCGCGGCGTAGGCCCCGGCACGGTCGTCGGCATTCAGCCGGCGAGCTGGTCGACCCGTGCCCGCGCTGCGGCCGGGTCGTTGAACCACAGCGCGTTGATCTCGGTCCAGGCAGCCGGTGCGGCCGGCGAGCCGCCATCGATGAAGATCGCACCCACCGGGCAGGCGGGCAGGCACAGGTTGCAGCCGGTGCACTCGAAGGGATCGATGTAGCAGACGCGGTCGTCGTCGCTCGTGTGGATGCAGTCGACCGGGCAGACCTCGATGCAACTCGCGTCCTTCACGTCGATGCACGGCTCGGTGATCACGTAGATCTGGGGCACGAACGCGAGTCTGCCGATCGCTCCGCTTCGATGGCGAACGGGAGCGTCCGTAGCATCGGGTCCGAGGTGGTCGGGGACCGCCTCTCGGTGCCGACATGGGAGGTCGTTCGATGGCAGCAGGTGGGTGCCCGTTCCATCAGGTGCTCGACGAGACCCTCGGCCTGTCTGCCGCGGCGCCGACCGCGCGGCTCGACGTGCCGCTGATGCCGCTGGGCACCGCGTTCGACATGGGCCGTGCCGACGACGGCACCCCGCTGGTCGACCCCCGCATCTTCGACACCGCCGAGTTCCAGCGGAACCCGTACCCGTACTACCGCATCCTCCGCGACCACCACCCGGTGTTCCACGACCCGCTGCACAACTGCTACTGGGTCACCCGCTACGACGACGTCACCGCCGGCTACAACGACGACGAGGGGTTCAACACGATCCCGAAGGGCATGTCGAACGGGGTGCTGGGCAACACCCAGCTCGAGCTGTCGGGCATCGAGCACCGACGCCGCCGCAACCTGTACGGGCGTCACCTCGTGGGGCAGGCGCTCGACAAGCGCATCCCGATCATCGAGCGACTCGCCCAGGAGATGATCGGCACCTGGTTCGACGGCACGGCGCCGGAAGGGTCCGTCGTCGTCGACGAGGCACGCCCCGGGCGGCGCAGCATCGAGCTCGCCAAGGCGTTCGCGAACGACTTCCCGATCCGCGTGGTGTGCCAGGTGCTCGGCTTCCCCGACGAGGCGCGCTCACAGTTCTTCTACTGGTACTCGTCGATGATGAACGGCCTCGGCGGGTCGGAGACCGCGCACATCGGCATCCGGGCGCGGCAGGACCTCGAGGACTACGTCGCCGATCTGGTCGAGGAGCGCCGGCGCGAGCCGACGTACCTGCTCGACGACCGCGGTGAACCGATCGGCAAGGACATCATCAGCGAGCTGTGCACCACGGTCGTCGACGGCGACCTGCTGTCGGCCGAGGAGATCACGTCCAACATCGCGCTCATCGTCGGCGGCGGCGGCGAGACCACACGCGGGGCGATCCTCAACATGTGGTACCTGCTGCTGCAGCACTCCGAGCAGTTCGCCGCCATCCGGGCGGACGAGTCGCTCTGGGGCCCGGCGTTCCACGAGACGCTGCGGCACTCGAGCTCGATCGGCGGCCAGCCGCGGCACACCTCGTACGACATCACGTTGCACGGCACCACCATCCCTGCCGGGTCGCTCGTCAACATGGTCGACTTCTCCGCGAACCACGACGACCGCATCTTCACCGACCCCGAGCGCTTCGACATCGCCCGGCCCGACCTGTACACCGGCAAGATCATCCGCAGCGGCTACGACCGCGACGGTCGGCGGAGCCACATGGCCTTCGGTGTCGGGCCACATCTGTGCCCGGGCGCGTGGATCAGCCAGCAGGAGGCCGTGCTCGGCTCGAAGGTGCTCGCCCGCGAGCTGACGCGCCACGGTGTCGCTGTGTCGATCGACGCGGAGCGGATGCCGAAGGACATCGACGGCACATCGCTCGCGCCGATCGGCCTGGGTGCGATCCGTTCGCTGTGGCTGGCGCTGGAGCCGGCGACGTGAGCGCCTTCCGCACGTACGAGGTCTACCAGCGAGCCCGACCCGGCCAGCCGTCGGCGCAGTTCCGGGCGCGCCAGCTGTACTCCGAGGACGCGCTGATCGACCCGGCCGCCGTGCTGGCGCCGTTGCGCGACGCCGAGCCCTGCTACCGAGACTGGCCTGGCAACGCGTTCTGGGTGACGCGCTACGACGACGTCACGAGCGTCTTCACCGACGACGCCAACTTCGAGGCCCGGCCGCGCGCCGTGCTCGCCGATGTCGACACGCGTGGGCGCGACCTCGGCGACGAGCTCGAGGTGTTGCGCTGCCTGGAACGGACCACCGACGACCAGGGCGAGGCGATCGCCCGACGCCTGGTGGCCGAGATGACGGCCAATCTGGCGACCGAGGTGTGCTTGCGCTTCCCGTTCGAGCTGCTGTGCGCGGCGCTCGCGGTCGAGCCGACGGCCGAGCTGGCGAGGTGGTGGATCGCGTTGCCGGGGGCGGCCAGCTGGGACCCACAGGTTCGCCGCTCGGGCCTCGCCGCGTTCGACGCGTTGGCGGCCTGGGCCGACCCACTGCTGGCGTCACGATCCGGCGGCGAGGGCGACGACCTGCTGTCGGTGATGGCATCCCTCGGAGCCTGTGGTGGTGACGTTGCGGTCACGCTGCTCGAGCTCGACGAGGCGACCGTGCCGGGTGTGCTGACGAACGTGTGGTGGCACCTGCTCACCGTGCCCGGCCTGCAGGCCGAGGTGGGCTCGGACCACCGGCTGGTGAAGGCAGCCGTACTCGAGCCGATGCGGCACAGCCCGCCGGTGGTGCACGCCGACCGGTGGGCCCGCCACGAGGTCGAGCGCTTCGGGCGACTGCTGCCGGAGGGCGCGCTGGTGCGCCTGTCGGCCGCGGCAGCCAACCGCGACCCTGCTGTCTTCGGCAACCCCGACTCGTTCGACATCCACCGGCGCGACCTGTGCCAGCGCGAGGCACGCGGCCAGTACCGGGCCGACGGGTTGGCGAGCGGCATCAGCCTCGGCACCGGTGTGCCGACAAAGCACCCGGCTGTGCCGGAGGACCGTCCCCGGTCGCGGTACGCGATCG
>JBEGOE010000384.1:0-21556 GCA_041182165.1 Actinomycetota bacterium | reverse complement strand
GTGTGAGGGCGGCCCGCACCTCTACGGGTCGATGCTCGTCGACGGCGCGGTCGACGACGAGTTCGTCACGCTGTCCCCGGTCATCGTCGGTGGCATCGCGACGTCCGGCGCACGTCGGCCGAGCCTCGTCGAAGGTGTCGGGTTCGAGCCCGGGAGCTCGCCAGAGGCGCAGCCGATCAGCCTGCGGCGTGCCGGTGATCACCTGATGGTGCGGTCGCGGATCGTGCCCGCCGGCCATGCGGACGACGAGACCGAGGACAGCTGACCCGCGCGTCCCGGCGCACACCTAAGGTGGCCCGATGGGCCTCTTCCCGTATGCCGATCGTTATCCCGTCGTCCGCTCGTTCCCCGAGCACGGCCGGCCGCGCAGCGAGATCCTCGCCGAGATCGAGGCGATGTCGGCCGCCGAGGACGCGAACGCCGACGAGGGCTTCATCAGCGGCTCGATCTACTCCGGCGACCACGAGCACTACGCCTTCCTGAACGAGGTGTTCGGCCACTACAGCCACGCCAACGTGCTGCAGCGCGACGTCTACCCGAGCGCCACCCGCTTCGAGGGCGAGATCATCGCCATGGCGGCCGACGTGATGCACGCCCCCGAACGGTGCGGCGTGCTCACGAGCGGCGGCACCGAGAGCCTGATGGACCCGCTGCTCGTCTACCGCGAGTGGGGTCGCGAGCGGGGCATCACCACCCCCAACGTCGTCATGCCGGTCACCGCGCACCCGGCACTCGACAAGGGCGCCCACTACTTCGGCATCGAGCTCCGCAAGGCCGCCGTCACCGACGGCTTCGTCGCTGACATGACGTCGGTGCGCTCGCTCATCGACGACAACACCGTCGCGCTGGTGGGCAGTGCCGGGTCGTACCCGCACGGCGCGATCGACCCGATCGGCGAGCTGAGCGACCTCGCGCTCGAGCGCGGCATCAACCTCCACGTCGACGGCTGCCTCGGCGGGTTCGTGCTGTGCTGGGGCGAGGCACTCGGGGTCGACGTGCCGGTGTTCGACTTCCGTCACGCCGGCGTCACCTCGATCAGCGCCGACACCCACAAGTACGGGTTCGGCCTCAAGGGCTCGAGCGTGCTGCTGTACCGCACGCCCGAGTTGCGCCGGCTCCAGTACTTCGTCGTGCCGGACTGGCCGGGCGGCGCCTACACGTCGCCGGGCATGAGCGGCTCGCGTGCGGGCGGCATCATCGCCGCCGCCTGGGCGGCCAGGGTGAGCCTCGGCCGCGAGGGCTCCCTCGCGATCGCCGCCGACATCTTCGCCACGGCGGCCCGGCTCCGGTCGATCATCGCCGAGCACCCCGAGCTGCGCGTGCTGGGCGACCCGCTCTTCAACGTCGCGTTCGCCGCGTCCACCGCGGCGCAGGGCTACGACGACGAGCCGATCGACATCTTCCACGTCAACGACTCGCTGGCCGCCAACCGCTGGCGCCTCAACGGCCTGCAGATGCCGCCGGCCGTGCACTTCTGCATCACCCGCCCGAACACGATGCCCGGGGTCATGGACCGTTTCGCCGCCGACCTCCACGCAGCGGTCGGCTACGCCCGCGAGCGTCGCGGCACGCCGCCGCGCTCGGGCGCGATGTACGGCGGTGGCGGCGCCAGCGTTCCCCGCGACAAGGTGGCGGCCGGCATGGTCGGCTGGCTCGTCGCCACCCAGTCCCTCCCCCCCGCCTGACCCCTCCGGAACTGTGTCGCTGAGGTGTCGTCCAGCGACCTCAACGACGCGGAACCGGATGGTGACGGTCGCGGGTACCCAGCCCTGGTCGACTCCCACGAACGGGTGCGGCTGCACGAGGGCGTCGTGTTCGACATCGCCAAGCACGCGAGTTGGACGCAGCTCGAGAGCAACATCGAACAGGGTCGTCGTCGTCACGACCTCGACGTGCCCGCGCGCTACGCGACCGGCCGGTTGCTGTGTCGCCAGGGTCGGGCCGGCTCGGCGCTGTGCGGCGCCGTGCTCCGATCGCGTCCCACCTGGCGCCGCCCGGTCGACTCGCTCGGGCGCCTCGGCGGGGGATGGGTCGAGCGCGTGAGCACCGACGATCTCCGTCCTCTGCGGCCCGAACTGGAGCGCCAGCTCCTCGAGGCCCACCGTCGTCAGGCATCTCTGTCGATGGCGTTGCGCTGACCAGCACCTCACCGACAAAGTTGCGGGGGTTGGCGGGCGGGGCGTCGTCGGGTTTGTTCGCGCATTCACATGGCCTGGTAGCGTCGACGCCGATGTCAGACTTCCTTCGCGACTACCTCACCGTGGTCTGGTTCGGCGCCATCGCGCTCGTGCTCGCCGGGCTGCTGCTCGGTGTGGCCGCCCTCGTTCGGCCCGACAAGCCCACACGTCAGAAGGTCATGGCGTACGAGAGCGGCGTCGACCCCGTGGGTGACGGATGGTCCCAGAGCCAGGTCCGCTACTACATCTTCGCCCTGCTCTTCGTCGTGTTCGACGTCGAGGCCGTCTTCATCTTCCCGTGGGCGACGCAGGTCGAGCGCTACGGGACGTTCGGCCTGGTCGTCATGCTGGCCTTCCTCGTGCTGCTGCTCGACGGCCTCGCCTACGCGTGGAAGAAGGGCGTGCTTCGATGGGTCTGATCGACAAGGGTCTGATGCCCAAGCCGCTCACGTCGCTGTTCAACATGGGGCGCTCGTACAGCCTCTGGGTGTACCAGTGGGGGCTGGCCTGCTGCGCCATCGAGATGGGTGCTGCCTTCGGCTCGCCCCGCTACGACGTGATGCGCCTCGGTGTCATCCCGCTCCCCGCCAGCCCCCGCCAGGCCGATCTCGTCGTCATCAGCGGCACCGTCACCGACAAGATGGCCCCGGCGATCCTGCGCCTCTACGAGCAGATGCCCGAGCCGAAATACGTCATCTCGATGGGCTCGTGCGCCAACTGCGGCGGCCCGTACTGGGACAGCTACTCGGTCACCAAGGGTGTCGACCAGATCATCCCCGTCGATGTCTACGTGCCCGGGTGCCCGCCTCGCCCCGAAGCCCTCCTCGAGGGAGTGGTGCTCCTCCAGCAGCGCATCAAGAACGAGGACATGGGCGCGCGGTGGCGTGGCGAGGGCCACAAGGCGATGGTGCGCGAGCCGATCGTGGTCGGCGGTGGCCCCGTTGAGTAACGCCACCGGCACCACCGATGCCGAGGTCCCAGCGCTGCCCGGCGACGGGTTGCGCGAGGCCGTGGTCGCCGACCTCCGCTCGAACATCGGTGAGGCACTCCTCGACGTCCGGCTCGATCCGGGTGTCGACCTGTGGGCCCGTGTCGCCACCGAGTCGTGGCGCGATGCGGGGCTGGCGCTGCGCGATGCCGGTTTTCGCTACTTCTGCTTCCTGTCCGCCATCGACTGGATGCCCAGCCCGTTCGGCCGGGGCGAGGACGACCCGAGCGCCCCGCCGCCCGAGCGCCGCACCGAGATCGTCCAGGGCTACACCGGTGGCAGCACCCGTTTCCAGGTGTTCGCCCGGCTCACCGACATCGACCGTCACGTGGGCATCACCATCAAAGCCGACGTGCCCGACGACGATCAGGCCGTCGACAGCTGGACGCCGGTGTACGCCGGGGCCGACTGGCACGAGCGTGAGACGCACGAGATGTTCGGCATCTCCTTCCGCGGCCACCCCGATCTTCGCAACATGTACTTGCCCACCGACTTCGAGGGCCATCCACTCCGCAAGGACTTCCCGTTGCTCGCCCGCATCGTGAAGCCGTGGCCGGGCATCGTCGACGTCGAACCGCTGCCGGGCGAGCCCGAAGAAGCCGACACAGAGGAGAAGGGTGAGTGACATGACCGATCTGATCGATCGTCAGAAGCTCAGCTACATCGCCGCCCAGGCGGCCGACGCGCGTCTCAACGTCGAGCTCGAGACCGAGGGCATGACCCTCAACATCGGCCCGCAGCACCCTGCCACGCACGGCACGCTGCGGATCATCGTCCGCCTCGACGGCGAGCAGGTCGTCTGGGCCGATCCGTCCGCCGGATACATGCACCGGGGCTACGAGAAGCTGGTCGAGGTCCGCACCTACCCGCAGGTGAACACCCTCATCAACCGCATCGACTGGCTCGGCAGCTTCGCCAACGAGGTGCCGTTCATCCTCGCCGCCGAGCAGCTCATGGGGATCGAAGCACCGGCTCGTGCCCAGTGGATCCGCGCGGTCTTCTTCGAGCTGAGCCGTATCGCAAACGTCGGGCTGTTCCTCGGCGACCTCGGCGTCCAGCTCGGCGCGATCACCCCGGTGTTCATGGCATTCCGCGACCGGGAATACGTGCTCAACCTCATCGAGGGTGCCACCGGTGGTCGTTTCCACCCGAACTTCGACCGCATCGGCGGCCTGAAGGACGACCTCCCGAAGGGCTGGATCGACGAGACGCGCCAGGTGATGAAGAAGCAGCGGCAGTTCGCCGACGAGATCGAGGACCTGCTGTTCGGGAACAAGATCTTCCAAGACCGCACACGCGGGATCGGTGTCATCCCGGCAGCGGTAGCGCAGAGCTATGGGCTCAGCGGAGCCAACCTTCGCGCCAGTGGCGTCGACTGGGATCTCCGCCGTGACCAGAAGGTGGCGCTGCCCTACGACCAGCTCGACTTCAAGGTCTGGACCCACCCGGACGGAGACTGCTTCGCCCGGTGCTGGGTGCGCCTGCAGGAGTTCCGAGAGGCGACCCGCATCGTCGAGCAACTCCTCGACGGCATCCCATCCGGCCCGGTCATGGCCAAGGTGCCGCGCATCATCAAGGTGCCCGAGGGCGAGGTCTACGTGAGCACCGAGAACCCGCTCGGCGAGATGGGGTACTACGTCGTCAGCCAGGGCGATCTCGGCCCGTTCCGTGTGCGCATCCGCACTGCCAGCTTCAACAACATCTCGGTGGTGCCCTGGGTGCTGCGGGGCGTCTACGTCCCCGACGTGATCAGCATCCTCGCATCGCTCTACTTCATCCTCGGAGACATCGACAAGTGAGTGCCTCCATGCTGGCGGTCGACCTGCCCTACTGGGCGCAAT
Organism: Actinomycetota bacterium; assembly: GCA_041182165.1. GTDB lineage: Bacteria > Actinomycetota > Acidimicrobiia > Acidimicrobiales > Ilumatobacteraceae > VFMC01. The sequence goes on along the minus strand of JBEGOE010000384.1, from coordinate 16,550 downwards.
CGCTGTTGCGCGTGCTCGGTGGCACCGTTGCGGTGCTGCTACCCGCGGGCACCATCGTCTACATCTTTCTGTTCAAGATGATGAGCTTCATGCAGAGCCGCCTCGGCCCCATGGAGGCCGGCCCCTACGGCTCGATGCAGCTGTTCGCCGAGGTCGGCAAGTGGCTCCAGAAGGAGGACATCCAGCCCGAGAACGCCGACAAGCGGATCTTCCGGATCGCCCCACTCGTGGTGCTGGTGAGCACCTTCTTGCTCGTCGCGGTGGTGCCGTTCGGTCCCGATGCCTACTTCACCGACTTCGAGGCGGGGATCTTCTATGCCCTCGCGGTCAGCTCGATCAGCGTGCTCGGCATCCTCATGGCCGGGTGGAGCAGCGCCAACAAGTACTCGCTGCTCGGCGGCCTGCGGGCGGCGGGCCAGCTCATCGCCTACGAGCTGCCGATGGTGCTCGCCGTCATCGGCGTGGTGATCCAGGCCGGCACGATGAACATGCAGGGCATCGTCGAGCGCCAGAACGCAGGCTCGATCTTCGGCTGGGACGGCCTCGGCAACCCGTACATCCTCACCCAGTTCGTCGGCTTCCTGGTGTTCATGATCGCCATCCAGGCCGAGCTCACCCAAGCGCCGTTCGACATGCCGATCGCCGAGAGCGAGCTGGTGTCGGGCTACATGACCGAGTACTCGGGCTTCCGCTTCCTCATGTTCTTCATCGCCGAGTTCGCCACCGTGGGGGTGTTCACGCTCATCGCCAGCGTGCTGTTCCTCGGCGGGTGGGGTGTCCCGTTCAGCTGGTTCGGCTGGAGCAGCATCGACGACGTCGACGACTGGATGAATGTGGTGGGCCCGCTCATCATGATTACGAAGATGCTGGCGCTGTCGTTCCTCATCATGTGGGTTCGCTTCAGCTATCCCCGCCTCCGCGAGGATCAGCTCCAGCGCTTCGCCTGGAAGGTGCTGATCCCCGTGTCGGTGGCCAACATCATGGTCACGGCCATCTTGAAGGTGGTGTTCTGATGGGATTCTTGAAGGATCGCTACAACGAATACGGCAAGGGCATGTCGGTCACGATGAGCACCCTGGCGCAGACGGTGAAGCCGAAGAGGTTCGGCGGTGGTGCCGCCACCGTGCAGTACCCGCACGTGAAGGAGGCACCCACGGCGCGCGCCCGTGGCGTGATCGCGCTGCGCGAGGACAACTGCACGTCGTGCATGCTGTGCGCCCGCAGTTGCCCCGACTGGTGCATCTACATCGAGGGGCACAAGGAGCTCGCCCCGCCGCGCCGCGCCGGGGGCGCGCCGCGAAAGGTCAACAAGCTCGACCGTTTCGACATCGACTACGCGCTCTGTATGTACTGCGGCATCTGCGTCGAGGTGTGCCCGTTCGACGCGCTGTTCTGGAGCCCCGAGTACGAGTACAGCGAGCCCCGCATCGCCGACCTGCTGCACGACAAGAGCAAGCTCGGTGAGTGGATGGAGACAGTGCCCGAACAGCCCGAGCTCGAGGCGGGGGCGGAGAAGAAGAAATGACCGCAGTCATCCTCGCCGCCGACGACCTCCAGGTGGCCCAGAACATCGGGTTCGCTCTCATCGCCGCCATCATGATCGTGGGCGCCATCAAGGTCGTCACCAGCAACAACGTCGTCCACGCGGCCCTGGCACTCGTGCTGGTGCTGTCGGGCGCTGCTGCGCAGTACATCCTCCTCGGTGCCGAGTTCGTCGGCGTGAGCCAGGTGCTCGTCTACGTCGGCGCCGTGATGGTGCTGTTCCTCTTCGGTGTCATGCTCACCCGGGCCAAACTCGGTGCCGAGAGCGACCTCAACAACGCCACTGCGTGGGTCGGCATCCCGGTGTCACTGCTCATGCTCGGTGTCATCGGCTGGGTGCTGATCGACGGCTTCTCCGACACCCGCCTCCCCGCCGACGCAAGGTCGAAGCCGGTGGTCGAGATCAGCGACAGCTTCCTGTCGCCCTATCTCGTGCCCTTCCTGGCATTGGCCTTCGTCCTCGTCGCCGTCGTGGTCGGCGGCATCGTCCTGGCCCGTAAGGACTGACGCAGATGCTCGTCAACAACTTCCTCCTCCTTGGCGCGGCGCTGTTCTCGATCGGCGTCTATGGCGTCATCGCCCGCAGGAACGCCGTCATGGTGCTGATGAGCATCGAGTTGATCTTGAACTCGGTGAACCTCAACCTCATCGCGTTCAGCAGCCTCCACGGCAACATCGACGGCAACACGTTCGCCCTGTTCGTCATCGCGATCGCCGCTGCCGAGGTGGGTGTCGGTCTCGCCATGGTGTTGCTCATCTACCGCAACCGCCGGAGCATCGCGCTCGACGAGCTCTCCGAGATGAAGGGCTGACCCATGCTGGCAGAGACAGCAGCAGCCACCTCCGGGTGGTTCCTCGAGCACGCGTACCTCATCCCGGTCATCCCCGCGGTGGCGTTCTTCGTCATCATCTTCTTCGGCAAGAAGCTCCCGTGGCACGGCGCCGAGGTGGGCCTTGCGAGCATGGTCGCCGGCCTCGTGCTGGCCGTCGGCACGACCTGGCAGTGGATCCAGCGGGTCGAATCGGTGAGCCGCGAAGAGGGCGGTGCGCTCGCCCGCGGCATGTTCGGGTTTGCGCGCGGCCTCGTGCCACAAGCGGCCGAGGGCAAGGCCGAGCCCTACGTCGATCCGGTGATCCGGAGCTGGACGTGGTGGCAGAGCGGCGGCTTCGAGTTCAGCGTCGGCCAGCACATCGACGGCCTCGCCGTCATGATGCTGCTGCTCGTCACGTTCATCTCGACCCTGGTCCAGATCTTTTCGCTCGAGTACGTCCGCGGCGACCGCCGCTACACGCACTTCTTCGCCAGCCTCACGCTGTTCAGCGCCGGCATGCTCACGATGGTGCTCGCCGAGAACACCGTCCAACTGATCCTCGGCTGGGAGATCATGGGCCTGTGCTCGTTCATGCTCATCGGCCACTGGTGGGAGGAGCAGGCCAACAGCAAGGCGGCGCTCAAGGCGTTCTTCACCGTCCGGGTCGGTGACATGGGCCTGCTGGTGGGCGTGGCGATCCTGTTCGGGGCCTTCGGCACCTTCAGCATCCAGGAGACCAGCCGGATCGCGATGGACCCGGCGACCAGCCAGACGGTGCTGCTGTGGGCCGCGATAGCGCTCTTCATCGCCTGCATCGGCAAGAGCGGCCAGTTCCCGCTGCACACGTGGCTCCCCGACGCGATGGCGGGCCCCACCCCGGTCAGTTCGCTGCTGCACTCGTCGACGATGGTGGTGGCCGGCGTGTTCCTCGTGGCCCGCATGTACCCCGTGTTCTACAACGGCTTCGACATCGCCCAGAACGGCAACAGCGCCAACGTCATCGCCGTCATCGGCGGCATCACGATCGTCATCGCCGCAGCGCTGGCGTTCGTGCAGAACGACATCAAGAAGGTGCTGGCCTACTCCACCGTCAGCCAGCTCGGCTACATGATGATGGGCCTCGGCGTCGGGGCATGGACGCCCGCGGTGTTCCACATCTTCACGCATGCCTTCTTCAAGTGCTGCCTGTTCCTGTGCGCCGGCTCGATCAGCCACACCGCCAGCCACCACAGCTTCGACATGAAGAAGGACATGGGCGGCCTGCTGCGGCGCATGCCGGTCACGGCGACGGCGTGGATCCTGTCGACCCTTGCGCTCTGCGGCGTGCCGTTCTTCAGCGGGTTCTTCTCCAAGGACGAGATCATCGACAACGCCCACCACAACGGGTACACGGCGTTCTGGGCGATCGGCCTCCTCGGTGCGTTCATGACCACTGCGTACATGACCCGGGCCACCTACCTCACGTTCTTCGGCAAGCCCCGCGGCGCCGCCGCCGGCCACTCCGACCACGGCGACGACGCCGAGGAGCACGAGATGGAGCACGCCGACCCCGTGCCGGCGCTCGCGCTCGCCCACGCCGGACACGGTGCCGCCGACGCCCACGACGTGCACGCCTCACACGACTCGCACGGGGCCCACGACGCCCATGCGTCGCACGGCAAGCCGGCGTTCGGCTTCCCCGGCGAGTCACCGATGTTGCTCGTGTTCCCGATCGTGGTCCTCGGCTTCCTCGCCGTCGTCAGCGGGTACATCAATGCGGCGCCGTTCGGGATCGAGAAGTTCCTCGAGTGGGTCGAGCCGCGCGCCAGCGAGTTCGCCCCCTACATCGACCATGCCACCTTCACCTGGGCGAAGGCGGCGCCGTCGATCGTCCTGGTCGCACTCGGCTTCATCGTCAGCCTGGCCGTCTGCCGGGCGATCTACGGCGAGGCCGACTCGAAGCTGAAGGGCCTCACGCAGCGCTCGCGCCTGGCTCGCGCGGGCTACGACTTCCTGGCCAACAAGTACTACCTCGACGCCCTCTACGAGAAGGTCATCGTCCACGGCGTGGCGTACCCGATCGCCAACGTGGCCTACTGGATCAACCAGAACGTCCTCGACGGCATCGTCAACGCGGTCGGCAAGGGTGGCAGGCGGAGCGGTGAGTGGGTCTACCGCAACATCGACCAGACGTTGGTCGATGGCACGGTCAACGGCAGCGGCTCGGTCGCTCGCGGAACAGGTGGCGCGCTGCGCCCCACACAGTCAGGCAAGGTCAATCAGTACGGAGCGTTGCTGTTCGGTGCCGCAGCAGTCGCCGCGCTCGTACTCGTACTCGTCAACACCTAAGGGACGGCGAACACCATGGAAGTCATCCGCGATCAGAACTGGCTGCTCAGCCTGGGGGTGTTCCTGCCGTTGGCAGGTGTGCTCATCATGCTGTTCATCCCGAAGCGCGACGAGCTGCTCCAGAAGCAGGTCGCCCTCGTCACCGCGCTCGCGACGCTGGGTGTGGGCATCTACACCCTCACGCAGTACGACTACGACCAGTCGGCCAAGCTGCAGTTCTTCGTCGACGCCGAGTGGATCAAGGTGATCAACAGCGGCTACACGATCGGCCTCGACGGGATCAGCCTGCCGCTGTACTTCCTGTCGATGGTGATCACCGTGCTGGTGATGATCTACTCGTGGGACCACGTCCCGTCCCCCGGGAACCCCAAGGCATTCCTCATCCTCATGCTGGTCCTCCAGACCGGCATGGCCGGCACGTTCGTCGCCCAGGACCTGATCCTGTTCTTCGTGTTCTTCGAGGTCGTCCTCCTGCCGATGTACTTCATGATCGGCGTGTGGGGCGGCGAGCAGCGTCAGTACGCCTCGCTCAAGTTCTTCCTCTACACGATGTTCGGCTCGGCCCTCATGCTCGTCGCCTTCCTCGCGCTGTACTACAAGACCGGAGCCGAGAGTTTCTCGATCCCGTACCTCATCGAGAACGGGATCGGCATCGACAAGGACGTCGCGATCTGGATCTTCGCCGGCATGTTCATCGGTTTCGCCGTGAAGGTGCCGATGTTCCCCTTCCACACCTGGTTGCCCGACGCACACACGCAGGCGCCCACGCAGGGCTCGGTCATCCTGGCTGCCATCCTGCTGAAGCTCGGCACGTACGGCTTCGTCCGGATCGCCATCCCGATCCTGCCGCAGGCGGCCGTCGAGTGGGCCCCGGTCATCGGCATCCTGGCGGTCATCGGCATCATCTACGGTGCCCTCGGTTGCCTCGCCCAGACCGACATGAAGCGACTCATCGCGTTCAGCTCCGTGGCGCACATGGGCTTCGTGATGCTCGGCATCTCGACGCTCACCAGCATCGGTATCAACGCCGCCCTGTTCGGCATGGTCGCCCACGGCCTCATCACCGGCATGCTCTTCTTCGTCGCCGGCAGCATCAAGGAGCGCTACCACACGCTCGAGATCAAGCGCCTCAGCGGCATGCTGCTGCAGATGCCGAAGCTCGGGTGGATCCTCGGCTTCTGTGCGATGGCTTCGCTCGGCCTCCCCGGCCTCGCCGGTTTCTGGGGTGAGTTCCCGGCCATCCTCAGCGCCTACCAGCCCGCACCGGGCCTCAGCGTCGGCCTGTTCCGCACGCTGATGGTGATCGCTGCGCTCGGCACGGTGCTCGCCGCCGCCTACCTGCTGTGGCTCTACCAGCGAACGGCGTTCGGCAACGTGAGCCCCGAGTTCGCCACCCCGAGCCATGCGCACAGCCTCGGCGCCGCCGGCAACGACGAGCACCACGGCCATGACGACATCCACGACGTCACCGTCTACGAGTGGATCGCCTGGGCGCCGCTGCTCGTTGCGATCGTCGTGCTCGGCGTCTACCCGCAGCTGATGTTCAAGGTGATGGACCCCGCGGTGACCGAGCTCGTGAAGGTGTTCAACCCGTGATCGCCTCGCTCGTCGCAGCTGCGGGCGACTGGGTGCCGCCGACGATCGACTACCACGCGTTGGCGCCCGAGATCGTGTTGGCAGTCGGCATCTTCGCCATGCTGTCGCTCGACCTCGTGCTCGAGGAGCATCAGCGCTGGATCCTGTCGACGCTGAGCGGGTTCCTGCTGCTCGGTTCGTTCATCGGTGTCGTCACGCTCGGCGTGCTCGGAGACGACGCCCGGTCGATGTTCGACGGGCGCTACGTGATCGACGAGTACGCCCTCGTGCTCAAGGCACTGTTCCTGCTGGCCGGGTACGTGGTCGTGCTGATGAGCACCAACGAGATTGGTGAGGGTCGCTACTACCAGGGCGAGTACTACGTCCTGCTGCTCACCAGCATTCTCGGCATGGTGATGATGGCGTCGTCGCGGGACCTGATCTCGATGTTCGTCGCCCTCGAGCTCCTCTCGCTGCCCGCGTACATGCTCGCAGCCTGGAACAAGCGCAACACCAAGGGCAACGAGGCAGGGGTGAAGTACTACCTCCTCGGCGTGTTCGCGAGTGCTGTGATGCTCTACGGCATGAGCCTGCTCTACGGCGTCACCGGGACGACGTTGTTCGTCGACCTCGGCGCGGCCATCACGGCGTCGGGCCAGTTCAGCGGCGTCGAAGCGCTCGCCATCGTGTTCGTCATCGTGGGCTTCGCCTTCAAGGTGAGCGCCGTGCCCTTCCACCAGTGGGCGCCCGATGTCTACGAGGGCGCACCGACGCCGATCACCGCATTCCTGAGCGTCGCGTCGAAAGCGGCCGGGTTCGCCGCCATCGTCACCTTGGTCTACGTCGCGTTCCCGCAGGCCGAGGACGTCTACCAGCCGTTCCTCTGGGTCCTCGCCGCTGCGTCGATGACGGTTGGCAACCTGCTCGCGCTGCGGCAGACGAACATCGTGCGCATGCTCGCCTACTCGAGCATCAGCCAGGGTGGCTTCATCCTGATGCCGTTGGCGGTCGCCGGCACTGCGTCCGAGTCGGCGCTCAAGGCGGTCGTCGTCTACCTCGTCATCTACGCGGCCATGAACCTCGGTGCGTTCGCGGTCGTCATCGCCGTGTCGCGCAAGACGCGCAGCGCCGAGATCAGCAGCTTCGGCGGCCTGTTCAGCTACGCCCCGGGCCTCTGCGTGATGATGACGATCTTCATGGCGTCGCTCGCCGGCATCCCACCACTCGGTGGCTGGTTCGCGAAGTTCGGTGCGTTCAAGGCCGTCCTCGACGCCGGCAACGGCTGGGGCTACAGCATCGCCGTCATCGCCGCGGTGAACACCGTCATCTCGGCGGCGTACTACATGACCGTGCTACGCGAAATGTGGATGAAGCCCGTCCCCGACGGCGACATCACCCCCATCCGCACGCCCGCAGCGCTGCAGGCGGCGCTCGTCATCACCGTCGCCACCACCATCGTCCTCGGTGTGGTCCCCGGCCTCATCGGCCGGTACGGCGATCTCTCCGATCTCACCGGTGCCTTCGGCCGCTGACGACATCGCCGCCGCCATCGCGGCGGCCGGGGGTGCACTTCGGTTCGACCACTTCGTCGAGCTCGCCCTCTACGGCCCGCACGGGTTCTACACCGGCACCGGCCGGGCCGGCCGCCGTGGCGACTTCATCACCTCGCCCGAGGTCGGCCCGCTGTTCGGCACCGTGCTGGCGCGCTGGATCGACGCCGAGCATCGCCGCCTCGGCAGCCCGGCCGACTTCACGGTCGTCGAGGTCGGTGCCGGCCCCGGCGCCCTGGCACGATCCGTCACTGCCGACTGGGCCGCGAGGGCCGAGCCGCCGGCTCACCGCTACATCGCCGTCGAGGTCTCGCCGGCGCAGCGTGCGTCGCACCCCGAAACCGTCGTGTCGCAGGCCGCCATGCCCGCCGAGCCGTTCACCGGGGTGGTCATCGCCAACGAGCTGCTCGACAACCTCCCCTTCCGGCTGCTGGTGTGGGACGGCGGCTGGCGCGAGGCGTTCGTCGCGCACCATGTCGGCCGGTTCGTCGAGGTGCTCGAGCCGCTCGACCATCCGCCGTCGTTCCTGCCCGAGCGAGCCCCACTCGGTGCCAGGGTGCCATGGCAGCAGAGGGCGCACGACTGGGTGGTCGAGGCCCAGCGCCTCGTAGTGCTCGGCAGCGTGCTCGCCATCGACTACGTGACGCCCCGCACGGCCGAGTTGGCGGCGATGCCGTGGCGCGAATGGCTCCGCACCTATCGGGGCCACGAGCGCGGCGCGCACTACCTCGCCTCGCCCGGCGGCCAGGACATCACCACCCAGGTGGCCCTCGATCAGCTCCCCGAACCGGCGTCGGTGCGCACCCAGGCCCAGTTCCTCCACCTGCACGACATCGACGAGTTCGTGGAGGAGGGCCGGGTCGCGTGGCAAGCCGCCGCCGCCAGTCCCACGGTTGCAGCCATGCGGATGCGGAGCCGCGTGCGCGAGGCCGAGGCGTTGGTCGAACCCTCGGGCCTGGGCGGATTCCTGGCGGTACTCTTCCCGGCGTCGCCCTGACCAGTAGCGTCGAACCGTGGCTTCCGACAACACCGCCGGCCCCGAGTCGGTCAAGGTCGCACGACCCGCCGACGAGGTGACCCCATCACCTGACGGCGACGCTGCAGCAGAGGCGTCCTCCGGGCACGGCCACCCGCACTCGAAAGCGGGCACGGCCATGCTGGCGCTCGGCGCCCTGGGCGTCGTGTACGGCGACATCGGCACGAGCCCGCTGTACGCGCTGCGGGAGGCGTTCACCGGCCACGGTCACGAGATGGCCGTCGACCGCACCAACGTCTACGGCATCTGCTCGCTGGCGTTCTGGTCGCTGATCATCATCATCTCGATCAAGTATCTGCTGTTCGTGATGCGCGCCGACAACAAGGGTGAGGGCGGCATCCTGGCCCTCACGGCACTGGTCATGCGCAAGCGCGGCCCGCAGTCCGCCACCAAGGCAGGGCTCCTGGTCGCCCTCGGCATCTTCGGCACAGCGTTGCTCTACGGCGACGGCGTCATCACGCCGGCCATCTCGGTGCTCAGCGCGGTGGAGGGCCTCGAGGAAGTGTCGACATCGCTCAGCAGTTGGGTCATCCCGATCGCGATCGTCATCCTGCTGGCGCTGTTCCTGGTGCAGAGCCGAGGCACCGGGGCGATGGGCAGGGTCTTCGGCCCGATCATGGTCGTCTGGTTCGCCACGTTGGGCCTGCTCGGGCTGTCGAAGATCATCGACGCCCCGGAGATCATCCAGTCGATCAACCCGTACTACGCAGTGCAGTACTTCACCCATGAGAGCCTGAAGGCGTTCCTGTCGCTGGGCTCGATCTTCCTCGTCGTCACCGGTGGCGAGGCGCTGTACGCCGACATGGGCCACTTCGGCCGCCGACCGATCACCATCGGCTGGTACGGCATGGTGCTGCCGTCGCTCGTCCTGAACTATTGGGGGCAGGGTGCCTTCCTCCTGCAGAACCCCGAGGTGGTCGACAAGCGGTTCTTCTTCCTCATGGCGCCGGAGGTGCTGAAGCTGCCGCTGGTGGTGCTGGCCACGATGGCCACCGTCATCGCGTCGCAGGCGCTGATATCCGGAGTGTTCTCGCTCACGGCGCAGGCGGTGCAACTCGACTACCTGCCGCGCATCGCCATCCGGCACACATCGTCGAAGCAGGCCGGTCAGATCTACGTGCCGCTCGTGAACTGGCTGCTCATGATCGCCTGCATCGGCCTCGTGCTCGGATTCCGGTCGTCCGAGAACCTCGCCGCGGCGTACGGCATCGCGGTCACGATGACCATGGCGATCACGACGCTCATCTTCTTCCGTGTGCTCGTCGACCGGTGGCAGTGGTCGCAGGTGCGGGCCTTCCTCGTCTGTGTCCCGCTGCTCGTGATCGAGGCCGGCTTCCTCGGCGCCAACCTTGTGAAGATCCCCAAGGGCGGCTGGTTCGCCCTGCTGGTCGGCGTCGTCCTCATGGTGCAGATGCAGACGTGGCGCAAGGGCCGCCAGCTCGTGGCCGCGCGCATCCACCGCGGCGAGCGCCCGATTGCCGAGGTGCTCGACGAGGCCGCCGACATCAAGCGCGTCGCCGGCACGGCGGTGTTCATGTTCAAGGACCTCGGCAAGGCACCGCCCGCGCTCGTGAACAACCTGCGGCACAACAAGGTGCTCCACAAGACGACGCTCATCGTGTCGGTCGACACCGACGAGGCACCGCGCGTCGAGCCGGACGAGCGGTGTGTTGTCACCAAGGTCGAGCCGGGCGTGTTCCAGGTGCTGCTCACCTTCGGCTTCATGGAAGAGCCCGACGTCCCGGCGGCGCTGTCGCAGATCAACATCCGCGGCATCGACTTCCACCCCGAGGAAGCGACGTATTTCATCGGCCGGGAGTCGATCGTCGCCGGCAAGGCACCCGGCATGAACCCAGCGGCCGAGCACCTGTTCGTGCTGCTGAATCGCGGGGCCGACAGTGCCAGCCGCTTCTTCAACCTGCCCGGCGATCAGGTGTTCGAGGTCGGCTCACAGGTCGAGATCTGACGATCCGCGTCACTTCGTCGTGGCTCAGCCCCGATGAGGTGCCAAAGTTGGGGTGCGTTGCTACGGTCGGGCAGCGCAGGACCAAGGGGGATCACATGAGCGACACCAGCTCTGGCGGCGGCATCGACGCCCTGCAGTGGGAGAACCGGCGGTTCCCGCCGTCCGACGAGTTCAAGCGTGACGCCCTCGTCACCGGCACCTTCCTGTACGACGAGGCCGGGGCCGACGACGAAGGCTTCTGGGCGCGTCAGGCCGCCGATCTCATCGACTGGTCGACCGACTGGCACACGATCTGTGAGTGGAACCTCCCGTTCTCGAAGTGGTTCGTCGGCGGTCAGCTGAACGTGTCGTACAACTGCCTCGACCGGCATGTGCTCGCCGGCCGCGGCGACAAGGTCGCCTTCCACTTCGAGGGCGAGCCGGGTGACACGCGCACCGTCACCTACGCCGACCTGCTCGACGAGACCCAGCGCTTCGCCAACGTGCTCAAGGGCCTCGGCGTCGGCAAGGGCGACCGGGTCAACATCTACCTCCCGATGATCCCCGAGGCAGCGGTCGCCATGCTGGCATGCGCCCGCATCGGCGCGGCGCACAGCGTCGTGTTCGGCGGCTTCTCGGCGCACTCGCTGCGCGACCGCATCAACGACGCCGAGGCGAAGGTGCTCATCACCGCCGACGGCGGCCACCGCCGCGGCGACGTGTTCGCGTTGAAGCCCGTGGCCGACGAGGCGCTCGCCGACACGCCCAGCATCACCGACGTCGTGGTGGTCCGCCGGGGTGGCAACGACGTGCCGATGCAGGATGGTCGCGACCACTGGTACCACGACCTCATGGCGTTCGCCGACCCGGTGTGCCCCGCCGAGCCGATGGACTCCGAGCAGCTGCTGTTCCTGCTCTACACCTCGGGCACCACCGGCAAGCCCAAGGGCATCATGCACACCAGCGGCGGCTACCTCACCCAGGCCGCGTTCACCCACCGGTACGTGTTCGACCTCCATGACGACGACGTCTACTGGTGCACCGCCGACGTCGGCTGGATCACCGGCCACAGCTACATCGTCTACGGCCCGCTCGCCAACGGAGCGACGCAGGTGATGTACGAGGGCGTCCCGAACTTCCCCGCCAACGACCGGTTCTGGGCGATCATCGCCAAGTACGGCGTCACGAAGTTCTACACCGCCCCCACCGCCATCCGGACCTTCATGAAGTGGGGCGCCGACGAGCCAGCCAAGCACGACCTGTCGTCGCTGAAGGTACTCGGCTCGGTCGGCGAGCCGATCAACCCCGAGGCCTGGATGTGGTATCACGAGCACATCGGCGGCGGGCGCTGCCCCATCGTCGACACCTGGTGGCAGACCGAGACCGGCGCGATCATGATCAGCCCGCTGCCCGGCGCCACCGTCACCAAGCCCGGGTCGGCCACGTTCCCGCTGCCGGGCGTCGGTGCCGCGGTGGTCGACGAGAACGGCAACCCGGTCGAGCGCGGCGGCGGGTACCTCACCCTCACCCGCCCGTGGCCGAGCATGCTGCGCGGCATCTGGGGCGACCCCGACCGCTACCGCGAGACGTACTGGAGCCGCTTCGACGGCGCCTACTTCGCCGGTGACGGCGCCAAGCTCGACGACGACGGCTACCTGTGGCTGCTCGGTCGGGTCGACGACGTCATGAACGTCAGCGGCCACCGCATCTCGACCACCGAGGTCGAGTCGGCGCTCGTCGCTCACCCGGCAGTGGCCGAGGCCGCCGTGGTGGGCGCCAACGACGCCACCACCGGCCAGGCGATCATCGCCTACGTCACCCTGCGCGGTGGATCCGAGGTCGATGAGCAGGTGTTGCGGAGCTTCGTCGGCGACGAGATCGGCCACATCGCGAAGCCCAAGGCCATCTACTTCACCCCCGAGCTGCCCAAGACCCGCAGCGGCAAGATCATGCGGCGCCTGCTGCGCGACGTCGCCGAGGGCCGCAACCTCGGTGACACGAGCACGCTGGCCGACGCCAACGTCGTCACCGAACTCCAGCGACGCGCGGCCGAGACGCCCGCCGAGGACTGAATGGTCCGGTCAACAGCGCGGTGGCGCGACGACGCGCCGCGCGAGCCCGGTCGCGCCGTCATCGTCGACATCGACGGTGTCCTCAGCGACGCATCGGGCCGCCAGCACTTCCTGAAGAACCCCGAGGGCCGCAAGGACTGGCGCGGCTTCTTCGGTGCCGTGGGGACCGATCCGCCGTTGCACGGTGTACCGGCGATGCTCGAGTTGCTCGACCCGGAGGTGACGATCGTGTTGCTGTCGGCGCGGCCGTCGTGGGTGTTCGACCTGACCCACGACTGGCTGCTGCGCCACGGGATCGCCTGGCACCTGCTCGTCATCCGGGGCGACGACCGCCATCTGGGGGCAGCCGAGTTCAAGCACGGCGTGGTGCAGAGCCTGCTCGAAACGGGCTTCGCGATCGAACTGGCGCTCGACGACGACGCCACCATCGTCGAGATGTACCGCGCCGCCGACATCCGAGCGCTGTACGTGCACTCGGGGTACTACGGGCATCCCCCGGGGTGATCACCCTTCAGCCGGCACCGCTCGACGTCGATATCACAGGGTGACCTTGGGCCGGCCTCCTCTTCCACCGCAGCCGGTGCCGCCGAACGAGTCGTTTCCCGCGCTGCTGCACCGACCGGTGTTCGGCACGTCGCTGCCCGAGGCGAGCGACCGCGCCGCCACCGAATCGGAGGCGCTGCGCCCACCGCCGTCACAGGCGCAGGCACAGCAGCAGCAGGCCAGGGTGGATCCCTCGACCCCCGATGCCGGTGACGGGTGGGCCGGCGACCCGTACGCCGGCGTTGGCCCGCCGCCCACACTGCGCCTCGCCGGTCAGGAGTCCGGCCCTCGGAATGCCGGCAACTCGCTGCTCCGCGAACGAGTGCCGCTCGTCCCGGTGCTGAACCGCAAGCGCAAGCGTCACCCGTTCCGCTTCCTGTTCAGGCTCCTGGTGGTGGGCACGCTGCTCGCAGGCGCCACCGCGGCGGTCTGGTACGAGGTGCTGCCGAGGCTCGAGAGCAGCGCGGCATGGGCCGCCGACGTCGAGCTGATCGCCGATGAGGTGGCCGCGGCGCGGGCGCTCACGTGGGACCATCCGGTCCGGGTGACCCCTCTCGCCCCCGTCGAGTACAGCGGCCGCCTTGCGCAGTCGATCCTGGGGATCAACGATGGCACCGTGCCGGCCTTCGTCGGGGAGTGGAGGGCCATGGGCCTGGCCGAGGGGTCGGCCGACCTCACCGGCATCGGGTCGGAGGCAGTCGCCGCACGCCCTGCGTTCTTCGATGCCGCGACCGACACGGTGTACACGGTCGAATCGCTCGTGGGGCCACTACGAGTCGCGGCGTTGCGGCGAGCGCTCACGGAGGCGCTGATCGCACAGCAGCCCGATGCTCCGAGGGGCGTGCCGGGCTCGCCGGCAGACCTCGCCGCCCGCCTCCTCACCGAGGCGGACGCCGCCACCTTGGCGCAGTCGTTGCCCGTCGAGTCTGCCGACATCGACGCCGCTCGGATGCAGCGCAACACGCTCGTCGTGCCGGTCGGGAGCCCCTCGCGGTACCCGGTCGACCTCATCGTGGGTGATGCCGGTGTGACCGCGCTCTTCGCTGCGGCCAACGACACCGCCGAGCGCACCGTGATCGAGGCGCTGCGGCCACAGAGCGACGCGGCATTGCTCGACGTCGGCCGGCCGATGGCATCGCTTCCCGACCCCGTGTCGGCCGCCGGGGGCAACCAGCGCGGCATGGTCTACTGGTACTACGTGCTCGCCTCGCGCCTGCCCTCCGATGAAGCGTGGCATGCGGCCACTGCGTGGAACGGCGACGACGTCGTCGTGACGGGTCCGGGGCCGGTCAACGGCTTGGAGTGCGTCACCGCAGCGATCACGACGACCGATGCCGCCGGACGCGACAGGCTGATGGCGGCGCTGACCCAGTGGTCGGCCTCGGCGCCTCCCGAGGCGGCGACGACCATTGGCCTCACGGGAAGCCGGATCGACGTGTCGTCGTGCGACCCGGGCGGAAGCGCCGACACGATCACCACTGTTGCTGTCCCGTTCGGCAACGCGGTGATCGAGCGTGCGCTCGTCGGCAGCCTCGACACCGTGTCCGACGCCGTGCGCACGTGCACGGTGGGCGCTGTGCGCGGTTTCGGTCTGGTGGGACTTGTGCGCTCGGGTGATCAGGCGACCGCCGACAGGGCGATGAGCGATATCCGCAACGCGTGCGCGACGGCCGTGTGATCGTCAGTCGCGGAAGTTCTCGAACTGCAACGGGATCTCGAGGTCGGCGCCCTTCAGCAACGCGATGACTGCCTGGAGGTCGTCACGCTTCTTGCCGGTCACGCGCACCGAATCGCCCTGCGTCTGCGAGCTGATGCCCTTCGGGCCCTTCTCCTTGATCATCCGGTTGATCTCGCGTGCCTTGTCGCTCGAGATGCCGACCTTGATGGTGACGACCTGGCGCACGGTGTTCTGCGTGGCCTCCTCGATCGTGCCGTAGTCGACCCCCTTGAGCGACACCCCCCGCTTGACGAGCTTCTCCTCGAGCACGATCCGCAGCGCAGCGAGCCGGTCCTCGCTGACGGTGCGCAAGGTGATCACGAGATCGTTCTGCTCGATGGAGGAGTTGGTGTTCTTGAAGTCGAAGCGGTTGGCGATCTCGCGCTGGGCCTGATCGACCGCGTTGCGCACCTCTTGACGGTCGACCTCGGAGACGACATCGAAACTGGACATGCCCGCAATGCTAGGCACGTTGGCCGCACGCACACCCGAGCGGTAGTGTCGGACACCGCACATTGGGTCGGTGCCCGAGCGGCCAAAGGGAGCAGACTGTAAATCTGCCGGCACTGCCTACGAAGGTTCGAATCCTTCCCGGCCCACCATCGTCCATCGCCAGGCCTCGTCCGAGTGCCTGGCGATGTCGGTTTTCGGCACACTGATCTCGCCCATGATCCTCATCGACGCCGCCGGGCTCACGGCCACCCGCCCCAACCGCCCGCTCTTCGCCGACGTGTCGGTCACCATCAACGATGGCGACCGGCTGGGCGTCGTCGGCATCAACGGCTGCGGCAAGAGCACGCTGCTCGGGATGCTCGCCCGCGAGATCACCCCCGAGGGCGACGGCGTGGTGCGCTGGGGCAGGGGCACCCGGGTGGGCGTGCTCACCCAGCAGACCGTGCTGCCCGACGGCACCGTCCGCGACGCCGTCGGCCACGGTTGGCAGGGCGAGGCGATGCTCGACCGGCTCGGGATGGGCGGGATGTTCGATGCGCGCACCGACGAGCTGTCCGGCGGGCAGGTCAAGCGCACGGCGCTGGCCCGGCTGATGGCCGGAGAGCACGACGCGATCATCCTCGACGAGCCGACCAACCACCTCGACCTCGACGCGATCACCTTCCTCGAGCAGTCGCTCGCCGACTTCCGCGGCGGACTCGTGATGGTCACGCACGACCGTCACGTGCTCGACCGCGTGACCACCCGGGTCCTCGAGATCGACCGGGGCAAGGCATACCTGCATGTGCCGGCCGGCCTCCCTGCCGGCTCGGGCTACGCCGCCTACCTCGCCGGCCGGGCCGAGCGCGAGGAGCGCGCCGAGATGGCCGAGCAGACCCGCCGCAACCTCGCCCGCACCGAGCTGGCGTGGCTACGCCGCGGCGCCCCGGCCCGCACCAGCAAGCCCAAGGCCCGGATCGCCACAGCGACCGCCCTGG
>JBEGOE010000383.1:0-2871 GCA_041182165.1 Actinomycetota bacterium | reverse complement strand
CGAGCGAGATGAGGGCCACGGTCACGAGGCCGCGCGCCTTGTCGCCGGCGCGTTCGTCGATGACGCCGGCCGGGTAGCTGACGCGCACCACACCGACCACCTCGACGCCCGATCGCGCGGGCACCGCGACGTACACGAGCGAGTCGCCGAGCGTCTCGGAGAACCGGTCACCGCTGGTGGGCGCCCCGGTGGCAGCGGTGGCGATCTCCGGCCGGTTCGCGTAGCTGGTGCCCACCCGGTCCGGAGCACCTGAGACAGCGATCGCCGAGCCCGCGGCATCGGTCACGACCACCTCGGCGCCCGTGCGAGCGGCGTACACGTCGATGGAGGTCTGCAGGTCGTCGACCGACGACCCATCGGCGAGCACCTGCTCGGCCGAGCTGCCCAGCAGGAAGGCGTCACGCTCGAGGCCGGCGAGCACGCGCTCGCGCTCGACCGTGCGCAGGTACGAGGCGAGCGGGATGTCGTGCGCGGCGAGGATCACCACCGACACGCCGATGAAGGCGGCGAGCAGCCGCCACCTCACGTCGGTGCCTCGAGCCGGAAGCCCACGCCCCGCACCGCTTCGATGCGAGACCCGTCACCGAGCTTCTTCCTGATCGACGCGACATGGGCGTCGACGGTCTTCGTCGGCCCGTACCAATGTGCGTCCCACACCTGCTCGAGGATCTCGGTGCGCGACCGCACCGCACCGGGGTCGGATGCCAGGAAGGCGAGCAGGTCGAACTCCTTGGTCGTCAGGTGCACCTCGGCGTCGTCGACATGGACCCGGCGGGTGCGGCGGTCGATGCGGAGCGGCCCCAACTCGATCGTGCCGCCGCCCCCGGCGCCGCGCGCCGCCTCGGTGCCGCCGCCGGTGGCCCGACGAGCGACGAGCCGGATGCGGGCCACCAGCTCGCGGAGCGAGAACGGCTTGGTGACGTAGTCGTCGGCACCGAGCTCGAGCCCGAGCACCCGATCGAACTCGTCGCCCCGAGCCGTGAGCATGATGACCGGCGCCGTGCTGCCGCGGTCACGAAGGGCTCGGAACACGTCGCGTCCGTCCATGTCGGGCAGGCCCAGGTCGAGCAGCACCAGATCGAACCCGTCCGCGGTCAGGGCGTCGGCGCCGGTGGTGACGTGTTCGACGTCGTGCCCGGCCTCGACGAGCCCCTCGACGAGCGGGCTCGCAATGGCCCGGTCATCCTCGACCAACAGGATTTTCACGGCGCCATTGTGGCCGACCGGATCGCCGGCGCCGGCGGGACGGATGCAGATCCGGGAATCTTGGACGTTTCTTGGATGTCCACCGGACGTCCGTTGGGAGGCCGGTTCGTACTGTCGACAGGGAAGAGACCGACCCGTTCGAGGAGAACCCACCGTGAAGAAGCAAGTCGCAGCAGCCCTGTCCATCGCCGGCGTCCTGGTCACCGGCTCGGCGGCCGCCATGGTCAACAGCCAGGTGCTCGCGTCGAACCCGCCCACCGCCTCGGCGGCAGCCGCCACGACCCCCACCACCAGCCCCGGGATCGACGTCACCACCACGACGCCGTCCACCACGCCGTCCAGCACGCCGTCCAGCACGCTGCCCGGCGACACCTCGACGACCGTGACCGGAGCACCGGTGGCCGGCCTCGCGGTCTATCGGGTCGGCGATGCCGGCACGGTCACTCTCGACGCGTCGGGCGCCGAGCTCGTGGTCGTGTCGGCAGTGGCCTACCCGGGCTGGACCACCAGCGACGTCCGCCACGATGGCGACGACCTCACGGTGAAGGTCGAGTTCGTGTCGAAGACCACCAAGGTCGAGTTCAAGGCCAACCTGCTGTTCGGCGTCGTGTCGACCTCGGTCGAGAGCGAGAACCTCACCGCCGGCCAGACGGGCCCCAGCAGCACCTACGACGATGACGACCACTCGTCGGGCACCACGGTCGCCGGTCACGACGACAGCGACGACGACAGCCATGACGACAGCCATGACGACAGCCATGACGACAGCGACGACGACAGCGAGATCGGCGATGACGACTGACCGCATCGCGCCGGCTCAGCTGTCCAAGATCGTGGCGGCCGGGTTCTCCACCAGCGTGGTCCTCGGCCTGGTCACCGTGATGGGCTGGTCCGCAGCGGCCGGTAGCGCGGCACCAGCGGCACCAGCGGCACCGGCCGTCACCTCCGCCCCTGTGCCGGCCGACGTATCGCCGCAACCCGTCGTCATCCAGCTCGCGGTGCCGCCCCCCGTCGCCGCAGCACCTGCGCCCTCGGGCGGGCCGGCCCCTGTCGTCACCTCCGCGCCGTCGGCCTGAGCCATGGCCGTGCAGATGCAGCGACCGGGCGTGCAGCAGGCCGCATGGCGTGCGATGGGCTCGGCGGTCGTGGTGCGCATCGTCGACGCCGAGCCCCGGCAGTCCGAACCCTGGCAGCCCGAGCCCCGGCATCTCGATCTGGTGCGGCAGGTCGTCGCCCACCTCGAGGCGCGGTGGTCGAGGTTCAGTCCCACCAGTGACGTCAGCCGTCTCAACGCGGCTGGTGGCACCCCGGTGCGCGTCGACCCGTTCACGGTGCGCCTGCTCGAGATGATGGCCAGCGGCGCCTCCGCCACCGACGGCGCCTACGACCCCACGCTGCTCGCCCCGCTCGTCGCACTCGGTTACGCCGCGAGTTGGGAGGACCCCGGTGCCGTGACGTCACTGGCGCCGGGCTGTGCACTGCGCTCCGATGTTCGCCAGGTCCTCGTCGACCGCGAGCACTGCGTCGTCCAACTCCCGCCCGGTGCCGTGATCGACGCCGGCGGCATCGGCAAGGGCCTCGCTGCCGACATCGCCGTCGAGGCCGTCCTCGCCTCGGTGCCCGGGGCTGGAGTCCCCGGTGCCGATGCCGGTGCTGGCGTGATGG
>JBEGOE010000382.1:0-7043 GCA_041182165.1 Actinomycetota bacterium | reverse complement strand
GGCGTAGGCCGCTCGGGCCGCCGTTCGCTCGGGCAGCAGTGCGGCGTCGTCGGGTCGCAGCACGTACTGCTGCATCAGCGCCTCGATCTGCGTCGAGCCGCCCACCTCCTCGGTGAGGTCGAGGAACCGCTTCCAGTCGGTGGTGCGGGTGTCGGCCTCGGCCGGGGCGTCGCCGATGTACGCGATCGTGCGGTCGTCGACCGACGCGATGACCGACGCCATGCGCTCGAACCCGATCTCCTGCACGACGCCCTGCATCACCCAGTGAGCAGCGTTGTAGCCGTAGGTCTCGGTGTCGTCGGCGCCGGTGTCGAGCAGCGGCTCACCCCACGACAGCAGTGGTATCGCTGCGGGGTCGCCCGGCTGCGGCTCGGTGGGCGACGTGGCGGTGCCGCCGAGCTGCGCCACGACGGCGTTCGAGTACACCTGGGCCATCCCCTCGTTGACCCAACGGTCGGCGAACCAGCCGGTGTTGAACCACGCGTGCGACAACTCGTGCAGCACCACCTCGGCGTCGAGGTCCTCGCCGATCTCGAGTTCGGCATCGGCGGCGCTGAACCAGCCGGCGTAGCCGTAGAGGTAGGGGGTGACGGCTTCGCGGATCTCGACGGTCTCGTCGATCGGCCAGGGGCGCTCGACGAGCTGGGCGAGCAACGGAACGCCACGACCGATCTGGTCACCCACGAAGGCCCGCCACTCGTCGTCGCCGGGCCAGCTGCGGATGTCGAACGCGGCACCCTCGGGCGTCGTGAGCGGCGAGCTGACGAGGGCGCTGTCCTTGCGGGCGGTCACGAACAGCGCGAAGTCGCTGGGGTTCTCGATGGCGTCGGCGGTGTAGACCGTCGAGCCGTTCACGTCGGTCTCGGTCGCCTCGCTGCCGAAGGTGTCGATCTCGAAGTCGTCGGGCACCACGACCCTGATCGAGGCGCGGCCCGGGTCACCCACGCCGTACGCCGTGAAGGCGACGTAGGCCGGGTTCACACGCGACGGGTCGCTGCTGCGCGGCGGGAGGCCGGTGATGTCGTAGGTAACCGTGAGCCGAAGGGTCTCTCCGCTGAACAACGGCGCAGGGAACTCGACCGAGTACGTGAGGAAGCTGGTGTTGCCGGCGATCTCGGCCGACTCGACGGCCAGGATGCGCCCGTCTTCGGTGACGGCCGACTCGCCGGTCGCCCCCGTCGCCACCGGGAAGGTGAAGCCGGTGAAGTAGCGACGCCGCACAACCCCGTCGCCGGTCTCGTCGACGGTCGTGTTGGTGAACGTCAGCTCGGTCGACGCCCGCACGACGCCGGTGGCCGGGTCGACGACGAAGCTGCTGACCGAGGTGACGTCGAGCCCCTCGGTGCCCTCGGCCCGTGCCGATGCGCCGGGTACAACGATGGCTGTCACGACCGCCACGATCACCAGCATCAGCGCCAGCACCGGTCCGAGCCGGACGGCTCGATGCTGTGGCGGCCGTTGCATCGCACCGTTCTACCGGGCGCGGCCAGCGGCCGTCCGTCGCCATGCCACGCGCGGCCAGGTCGGCTCCGGTTCCGGGAGCCGGAAGTACCCGATCCGCCGCTCGGGGTGCGGCCGGGCAGACGAATTGTTACTATGGCCGTAGTGGTAATTCACCGCACGGTTTCGGCCGCAGCGCACCTCCCCAGGAGCACGACATGACGTCCTTCGATCTCGACCTGAGCAAGTACAACCTCGGCTGGAGCGACGAGGTCGAGTACGCCTTCGACCCGGTCAAGGGGCTGAACGAGGGCGTCGTCGAGCAGATCTCGTGGTGGAAGGGAGAGCCGAGGTGGATGACCAAGGCCCGCCTGCGCAGCTTGGCGATGTTCGAGCGCAAGCCGATGGCGCCGTGGTTCGCCACGAACATGCCCGACATCGACTTCCAGGACATCTTCTACTACCTCAAGCCCGCCACCGATCAGGTCAGCGAGTGGGACGACCTGCCCGAGCAGATGAAGGCCACCTACGAAAAGCTCGGCATCCCCGAGGCCGAGCGCAAGTACCTCGCCGGCGTCACCGCCCAGTACGAGTCCGAGGTCGTGTTCCACCGCAACCGCGAAGACCTCGAGGCGCAGGGGATCCTGTTCTGCGACATGGACACCGCGCTGCGCGAGTACCCCGACCTGGTGAAGCAGTACTTCGGCTCGGTCATCCCGGCCGGTGACAACAAGTTCGCCGCGCTGAACACGGCGGTCTGGAGCGGCGGCTCGTTCATCTACGTGCCGCCGGGCGTGAACTGCGAGATGCCGCTGCAGGCGTACTTCCGCATCAACTCCGAGAACGCCGGGCAGTTCGAGCGCACGCTCATCATCGCCGACGAGGGCTCGCAGGTGCACTACATCGAGGGCTGCTCGGCCCCGGTCTACACCAACGACTCGCTGCACTCGGCCGTCGTCGAGATCGTCGTCAAGCCGCACGCCCGCGTCACCTACACCACCATCCAGAACTGGTCGCCGAACGTCTACAACCTGGTCACCAAGCGTGCCCGGGTCGAGGAGTGCGGCCACATGGAGTGGATCGACGGCAACATCGGCTCGAAGCTCACCATGAAGTACCCGAGCGTCTATCTGGTCGGCCCGAAGGCCACGGGCGAGGTCCTCTCGGTCGCCTACGCCGGCCCCGGCCAGCACCAGGACGCCGGCGCCAAGATGGTGCACGCGGCCTCGGAGACGACGTCGAAGATCGTGTCGAAGAGCATCAGCAAGGACGGTGGTATCACCACCTATCGCGGCCTGGTGCGCATCGACGAGGGCGCCCACGGCTGCAAGAGCCACGTCCAGTGTGACGCGCTCATCCTCGACGAGCAGAGCGAGAGCCGCACGCTGCCCTACATGGAGGTCGGCGAGCGCGACGCGCAGGTCGGCCACGAGGCCACCGTCTCGAAGATCGCCGACGAGCAGCTCTTCTACCTGATGAGCCGCGGCCTCTCCCAGGAGCAGGCGATGAGCATGGTCGTCAACGGCTTCATCGAGCCGATCACGCGCACCCTGCCGATGGAGTACGCCGTCGAGTGGAGCCGTCTCATCGAACTCCAGATGGAAGGCAGCGTCGGCTGACACCCCACCCCCACGAACTTCGGCACGTGAACGGGGCTGAGGCCCGGCGGCGTGCCAAAGTTCGTGGATGACGATCGAACTGGTCACCACCGACGGGATCTTCGCCCTCGACGGGGGTGAGTGGGAGGTCACGAACAACATCTGGCTGGTCGGGGACGACCGCGAGGTGATCGTCTTCGATGCCGCGCACGACGCGCAGGCGATCGTGCAGGCGGTGAACGGCCGACGGGTCCGCTCGATCGTGCTGACGCACGGCCACAACGACCACATCAACGCCGCCGTGCCGCTGCGCGAGGCGGTCGATGCGCCGATCTTCCTGCACCCGGCCGACCGGATGCTGTGGGACGCGGTGTGGCCCGGCGAGTCGCCCGACCGCAACCTCGAGCCCGGCTCCGTGCTCGGTGTCGGCGGCCACGAGCTCGGCGTCCTCCACACGCCCGGTCATTCACCGGGGTGCTGCTGCTTCCACGACCGCGACGGTGCCGTCCTGTTCAGCGGCGACACGCTCTTCTGCGGCGGCCCCGGAGCCACCGGGCGCAGCCACAGCGACGAGGCCACGATCATCCGCTCGATCCGCGACGCGCTGTTGCGCCTGCCCGACGAAACGATTGTCCACACGGGCCACGGCGACTCGACCACCATCGGCGCCGAGCGCCCCGGCGTGCTCGCCCGAGCCGCCGAACTCGGCCTCTGACCCCTCGCCCGCCCGAGCTCATCGCTCGGTTGGGTGCAGAATGGAGGGATGGCGATGCGTCAGGAATGCCGGCACTACGAGAGCAGGTCGTACCCGAACGGCGAGACCGTGCGGAAGTGCGACATCGACCTGGCGCCCGATGCGCCGTGGCGCTGCCCGGCCGACTGCCCGAAGTTCGAGCGGCGGATGGACGCCGGCTGGACCTACGGCACCGTGGTGCCCCCGAAGACACCGGACGAGCCGCCGGGCCTCGACGACGGCTCGGCCGCGGCGCTGCTCGACGAGGCCGAGGACTTCCTGAACTCGGTGGGGCCGAGCGTCCTGGCAGAGGTGCAGGCCGAGCAGGCCCGCCAACAGGCTCGTGGCCTGCGGGGTTGGTTCAAGCGTCGCCGCTGAGCCTCATCGCTCGGCCGGTTCTACACGGTCCCGAGTCGCTCGACAGCCGCCCGGGTGCCGCCTGGTAGCTGGCGAATTTCACCTATCCAGCTAGTAGTATTTCGACGTGCCTGCGTTCTCCCCCGAAGCCGTCCGCGCCATCGCGACCGCCGATCTGAGCGCCCGACTGGCCGCCGCCGAGCGAGCCGCCAGCGTGCCGTTCCCCAGCCCTGACGAAGAGGTGTGGCGCTACAGCCGCATCGACGAACTCGACCTCGAGCAGTTCACGCCGGGCCGCGCCACCACCACGGTCGATGCGCCTGCGGGTGTGCTCGCCGTCGCCGGCGCCGAGCTCGGCGACCGGTTCGATGCGGGCGATGCGATCGACCTCTTCCACGAGTTGAACACGGCGTTCATGGACGCCCTCGTCATCAGCATCCCGGCCGGCAAGCACATCGCCGATCCGATCGTCATCACCCACACGCTCACCGCCGAGGGCGTCGCCTGCTTCCCCCGCCTCGTCATCGACGCAGGGGCCGACAGCGAGTGCACGGTCGTCGAGCAGTTCATCTCCGACGACGGCCTGCGCGCCCTGTGCGTGCCTCGCCTCGAGGTGAACGCCGCCCAGGCCGCACGGGTCCGCTACCTCGGCGTGAACACGCTCGGCACCAGCACCTGGCACCTCGCGCATCAGCGTGCGGTGGGCGAGCGCGACTCGAACACGCTGCTCGCCACCGTGGCGCTCGGGGGCGACTACGCCCGGGTGCGCACCGAGGCGCGCGTGGCCGGCCAGGGCGCCACCACTCGCCAGATCGCGCTCTACTACGCCGACGGCGGGCAGATGCACGACTTCCGCACCCTGCAGGACCACGCCGCGCCGAAGACCCACAGTGACCTGTTGTTCAAGGGTGCGGTGCAGGACCACGCGAAGAGCGTCTACACCGGGCTCATCAAGATCCGCCACGACGCCAAGGGCTCGGTGGCGTTCCAGACGAACCGCAACCTCACGCTCAGCTCGGGCGCCTGGGCCGAGAGCGTGCCGAACCTCGACATCGAGACCAACGACGTCAAGTGCAGCCACGCCAGCACCGTCGGTCCCATCGACGAAGAGCAGCGGTTCTACCTCGAGAGCCGCGGCATCCCGCCCGAGATCGCCGAGCGACTCGTCGTGCTCGGCTTCTTCGACGAGGTGCTCGAGCAACTGCCCGTCGGCCCGCTCGCTGCCAGCCTGCGCGAGCGCGTGAGCCAGAAGCTGCAGAGGAAGTCGTCATGAGCAACGGTGTAGCGGTCTGCAAGTTCGACGATCTGGCACCCAACACGGCCGGTCGGTTCATGGTCGGCTCGGTGCCGGTGGCGGTCGTACGCATCGGCGACGACGTCTACGCGATCGGCGACACCTGCAGCCACGGCGCGGTGTCGCTCAGCGAGGGCGAGATCCTGTGCGATGACCTCGAGATCGAGTGCTGGAAGCACGGCAGTGCGTTCAGCCTCGTCACCGGCGTCCCCCAGACCTTTCCTGCCACCCAGCCGGTGCCGGTGTTCGCGGCGTCGGTCGTCGACGGCGACATCGTCATCACCATCGAGAACGGAGCCTCGGCATGAGCACCCTCGAGATCAAGGACCTCCGCGCCTCGGTGGCCGGCAAGCAGATCCTGAACGGCATCGACCTCACCGTCTCCAGCGGTGAGGTGCACGTGGTGATGGGCCCGAACGGCGCCGGCAAGAGCACGCTCTCGGCCGTCGTCATGGGCAAGCCCGGTTACGAGGTCCTCGGCGGCTCGGTCACCCTCGACGGCGTCGACATGCTCGCGCTGCCCGCGTGGCAGCGGGCCCAGGCCGGCCTCCACCTCGTGATGCAGTACCCGAGCGAGGTGCCGGGCGTGGGCCTCGACCACGTGATGGAGCAGGCGCTCATCGCGCGTGGCCGATCGACCGACGGCCTCGAGGAGCTCCTCGAAGCCGAGGCCGAGCGCATCGGCTTCGCCCCCGAGCTCTTGCTCCGTGCGCTGAACGTCGACCTCTCCGGCGGCGAGAAGAAGCGCAACGAGACGCTGCAGCTGGCCGTGCTGCAGCCGCGCATCGCGATCCTCGACGAGCTCGACTCGGGCCTCGACATCGACGCGCTGCGCGACTGCGCCCGCCGCGTCGAAGCGCTCACGAACGACACTGGCCTCGGCGCCCTCGTCATCACGCACTACAACCGGTTGCTCGAGGCGCTGCGCGCCGACGTCATCCACATCCTCGTGAAGGGCCGCATCGTGGCCAGCGGCGGACCCGAGCTGGCCGACGAGCTCGAGCGCACCGGCTACGCCGCGTACGCCACCGACGAGCCCGAGACCGCCCCGGCCCGCAGCTCGCTCGACGATCTCTTCGCGCTGTAGGGAACTGCGGGGCTGTGCTCCGCCCCCGCTTGCGGTTCGAGCGCACTGCTACCGTCCGCCCGGGGCGCTGGATCGCTGCGCCCACCGACCACGGAGGGGCATCGTGACCACGGTCGACGTCGTCGTCATCGGCTCGGGCATCGCCGGGCTCACTGCAGCGAACACGGCCGTCGAGGCCGGCGCTCGGCGGATCGTGGTCGCCGAGGCCGAAGGGGTCGTCGGCGGATCGTCGCGCCTGTCGGGCGGCATCGTCATGGCCGCCGGCTCGCGGCTGCAGCGCGACGCCGGCATCGTCGACGACGGCGAGGCGCTCTTCCACGACTACATGTCGTTGAACCAGTGGCGCCTCGATGCCAAGGTGGTGCGACGGTTCGCGCACGAGAGCGGTCCTGCACTCGATTGGCTGGTCGACATCGGCGTTCAGTTCCATCCGCAGCTGATCTTCGGCGGCGACGAGCGCGTGCCGCGCTGCGCCCGGTCGGTCGAGCGCGGCCAGGGCATCATCGACGCCCTCCATCGCACGTGCCGCGAGCG
>JBEGOE010000381.1:0-5240 GCA_041182165.1 Actinomycetota bacterium | reverse complement strand
AGAGGCTCGGCGCGCCGCTCGGCGACGGCAGCTGTCGGCGCCAGCTCGCCTTGAACGACTGCGTCGAGCTCGACGCGGCGGAGCCATGCCGGGATCTGCCGGTCCGGTGTCTCCTGGTCGTCGAGGACGCTCTGTCGCAGCAGTTCGTCACCGATGCGGTGCACGATGCGGCACTGCAGTTCGTGCAGCCAGCGAGCGCGGAGCCGGAGGGCGTCCCGCTCGGAGAGCTCTGCGATGCGAGCGGTGGGGCCCGGCGGCATCACCGCAGTGGCCGGCAGGCGGGGCGCCGCCGTGAGCGACGGCGCCGAGAGGGCCAGCACGACCGGTGCGGTGTGGATGATCTCGGCGTCGCTGCGATGTTCCGACCTGCCGTCGTGCAGCGCCCGGAGCGCGATCGACGTCGCGGACGGCGTGCCCGGGCGCTCGCGCAGCAGCATCCCGCAGAGGACCTCGTAGGAATGGACCGTGGCCAGTTCGTCGCGCGAGCGCCGGAGCAGATCGACGAGATCGGACAGACCGGCGCCGTCGAGCACGATCGTCGCCAGGTCGCGGTCGACCGTGTCGCCGACGGTGGCGGCGAGGTGCGGGAGCGCGACCCGGAGCCGTCCGACGCGCCATGCCGCAGTGAGCCGGCGGACGATGGCCGCAGGGCTCAATCGGCGGGCGAAGCCGGCATGACCCGATGTTGCCCCGAGCAGTGTCAGGTCGACCGCCACCCGCTGCCCGACGGTCGTGACCACAGGGGAGCGGGCGAGCGCTGCGGGTGGCACGGCGCCCGTGGCCGTCAGGGCGCGGGCGATGCCCTCGCGCAGCGGTGGCACCCACAGGTCGTCCTCGAGTGGGGTCAGCGGGTCGGGGAACGTCTCGGCGGTCGGGCCGGGCCCGAGCACGACGGAGTGTCGGCCCTCGGTGGCGGCCACGGCGGTCACCGGCCGGCTCTGCAGCAACCACAGTCGGCCGTCCCGATCGATCGCCCACTCCACGTCCTGCGGCGTTCCGAACACCTGAGCTGCTGCGGCAGCCAGTCGGACGAGCTCGCGGCGATGCCGGCGGCCGATGTCGACGACGTCTCCCGACCGTGTGTGCTGGACGATGCGGCCGCGCAGCGACAACACGTAGTGATCGGCCGTGACCGTGCCGCTCACCAGCGAGTCCGGTCTCGACGACACGGCCTCGACCACCACGTGATCTCGCCGACCGGTGACCGGATCGACACCGAACATGACGCCGCCGAGATCCGTGGTGAGCTGCTGCTGCACGAGCACGGCGAGAGGTCGGGCGATGCCGTCAGCGTCGCGAACGGCATCGGCCGACATGATCACCCGCTCTGCTGCATCGAGGAAGCCTTCCCAGTTCGTCACGTCGAGGACCGAGGTGAACCGGCCGGCCATCGAGGACTCACCTGCGTCCTCGATCGTCGATGACGACCGCACGACAACGGGCGTGCCGGTAACGCCCCCGAGGCGCTCCCACTCCGCCCGTGCAGCGTGGATCACGGCAGGGTCATCGAGGCCGCGGGTGACGCCGATGGTGGTGATGACGAAGCCGGGGAGGGTTGGGAGACCGGCGACCGCGCAACGTGCGATGTTCGACGCCTTGGCACCGGCCAGGGCCGGGGACGACGCCTCCGGATCGGACAGCACCACCACGATGTGATCGGTGGTCACGAGGTGACCGTACCCGTGTCGTCCGGCGCAGTCTCGGGCCGTTGGTCCCTGGAGGTCGGTGCAGCACATCGGCGACCATGGACGCCAGGAGGTGCGGACATGGACGTGCCGGTGCGTGCTGCTCGACGTGAGCGTGGTCCCTGGAGGCGAGTCGCGATGTCGCTGTTGGTGATCGTGGTCCTGGTCGCGACGTTCGTCGGGATCTCGTATCGGAGGCAGATCGTCTCGTACCTGACGCACCGCAAGGGCGGCCCGACGAGCACCGTGCCCTACGTCCCGTTCGACACGAAGCCACTGCTCCACATCGCGGTCGCCGGTGACACCGGCGACGCAGGCCGTCACCTCGACCGGACGGGGGCTGTCGCAGCACAACTCCACGGCGTGATGCCGTTCGATGTGCTGCTCCTCCTCGGTGACCTGGTCTACCCGTCGGGCGACCCGGACAGGCTGCAGGCTCTGGTCTTCGACCCCTTCGCCCCGTTGCTCGACGGTGGCGCCGATCTGTTGGCGGTGCTCGGCAACCACGACGTGAAGCGGGGCCGCGGCGACGACATCGTGGCTGCGCTCGGCCAGCCCGGCCGCTACTGGGCCCGCACCTACGGTGATGTCCTGATCGTCGGCATCGACACGACCCGCCCCACCGACCCGGATCAGCTCGCCTTCGTGGAGAAGACGCTCGCGGCGTCGTCGGCGCAGTGGACCATCGTGGCGATGCACCACCCGCCCTACTCGGCCGGGTACCAAGGCTCGAACATGACGGCCCGCTCGACGTTCTCGCCCCTCTTCGCCCGATTCGGCGTCGACCTCGTGCTGTCGGGGCACGACCACGACTACCAGCGCAGCAACGTCATCGACGGTGTCACCTATGTCGTGTCCGGCGCCGGCTCGGGTACGCGCCGCACGGGCGAGGATGACTTCACCGCTGTGTCGTGGTCGTTCGAGCACATCACCGAGATCGGGGTGTTCGCCGACCGCATCGTGCTCCGGGCGGTGGGGACCGACGGGCGTGTGGCGGACGAGGCAACGATCAGCGAGCAGGCGGGCCCGTAGCGACCCACACGTCGACGGTGACCGAACCGAGGGCCGCTGCAGCGTCGTGCGCTGCGCCCGTCTGCCACTGCAGCGGGGTCATGAAGAACAGGTCGCGTGCGGTGTCGGGCACGAGCGGGACCTGCAACTCGAGGTGGTGGGCGGTGACCGAGCCCTCGGGTGGTTCCGATCGGCGCCGGAGGCGCTCGACGGACTTGCCGCCGTCGGCCCCGGCCGAGGACGGCCGCATCTCGTGCAGGTGCATGGGGCCCGGGGTGACCGTGACCCAACGGCCGCCCGGGGCGAGCACCCGCTGCATCTCGGCCTCGGGGGGGGGGGCGCAGACCGACATGACCACGCCGACCGAGGCGTCGAGCACGGGCATGCGATAGGCAGACGCAACTACGAACTCGGCGTCCGGCAGGAAACGGCTCGCCATCTGGACGGCCTTCTTCGAGATGTCGATGCCGAAGCGGCGGGTGGCACGGACGTGGCTCAGGTACCAGCCCTCGCCGCAGCCGATGTCGAGCACCGGCGCGTCGACTGGGCGCACAGCGTCCACCGCGTCGGCCAGTGCCTCGGCGATGGGGCGGTACGAGCCGGATGAGAGGAACCGGCGCCGGGCTGCGAGTGCATCGGGGGTGTCGCCGGCGATGGTGCTGGGCCCGAGCCGACCGCCGACCAGCAGGTTGAGGTGCCCATCACGCGCCCGGTCGAACGAGTGCCCGCTCGCGCAGGCAGTGGCGGTCGCGGTGCGGTCGAGTGCGAGGCCGCAGTGCGGGCACGCCCACACCGGCGACAGGGTGCTCATCGGAGCAGGTCGGCAGCGCCCGACAGCAGCGCCACCTGTGCGAGCGCGAGCCCGACCACCATGCCGCCCACCACGTCGGAGGGGTGGTGGATGCGCACCACGGCCCGGCTGGTGGCGACCACGAGGGCGACGAGGAACCACAGCGGCGCCCACGCCCAGGTCGACCAGACGGTGAGCAACGACGCGGCGAAGAACGCCGACGACGCGTGGCCGCTGGGGAAGCTCGACGTGCGCGGCTTGCGGACCTGGAACCGGGGGTCACCGGTCTCGGTGGGGCGGGTGCGGCGGAACAGTCGCTTGATGCCCTGGTTCACCACGAGGCTCTCGACGCCGATGAGCGCGCTGAACAGCAGCGCCTCGCGCCAGTCTCGGCGGATGCCGAGGCCATAGGCCCAGCCGATGGCCTGCCACACGAGGCTGAAGTCGCCCACCTCGCTGGCCCAGTGGAACACCCGGTCGACCCCGCGACGGTCTCGCCACGGCTCGAGCGCAGCGTCGACGCGCTGATCGAACGCGGCGACCATGCCACCGGCCCCGGCACCCTCGGTCATGCTGCGGGGCGGGCGAGGGCGAGCGGCGCCTCGACGGCTGCCTTCGACGGGTCGCCACCGAATGCGGGGCACCATGCCTGGAACGAGCAGTAGTTGCACAGCGGCCCCTGACGCGGCCGGAAGTCGCCCGTGAGACAGGCACGCTCGACGGCCTTGAACACGGCGGCGGTGCGGGTGGTGAGGAACTTCACCGACTGCTCGGTGGGTGTGGCCGTGATGGTCTCACCCGAACGCAGGTACATGAGCCGGATGGCCACCGGCCGACGGCCGAGCACCGACTCGCACAGGAACGAGTAGAAGTGCACGCCCCCGAGGCGGCCCTGCTCCTGCCGCTGGCTGGGCGCTCGCCCGGTCTTGTAGTCGGTGACGATGAGCTCACCCTGCTCGTCGAGATCGAGCCGGTCGATGATGCCCCGCAGCATGAGTCCGCCCACCGGTGCCTCGAGCCGCAGCTCGAGCCCGATGTCGCGCACCTGGGTGGGGTCTTCCATGCGCAGGTACGACTCGACCAGGGTCCAGGCGTCGGCGTGGAAGGTGGTGCGCTCGTCGGCCGACAGCCCGAGGCCGGTGAACTCGGGATCGGTGTCGTACTCGAGGCAGGCCCGCTGGAACGACAGCTGCACGGCGTCGCCGAGGCGGTCGGCGGGCTGGTGCGTGAACAGCAGTTCGAGCGCACGGTGGACGAGTGAGCCCTTGGTGGCCTGCGGCCCCGGTGCCTCGGGCAGCTTCTCGATGCTGGCGAAGCGGAACGCCATGGGGCACGACGTGAACGACTCGACCCGGCTGGGCGACAGGCTGGTGGGCACGGGATAGGTCACGGCGTCAGTGTACGAAAGGGGTGCGCGCCGGTAGGGCGATCGCCCGGATCGGCTCGGCTCAGGCGCCGAGCAGGAAGTCGGCGATGACCTCGGCGATCTCGGCCGGGTGGGTCATCGGGGCGAAGTGATCGAACGTGGGCACCTCGAGGTACGTCGCATTCGGCAGGCGCTCGGCGATCTCGGCGGCGATCCGGGACGGCTGCATGTCCTGCACCACGCCCGCCACCACCAGCACGGGCACCGTGGTCGCCGGGAGGTCGTGCCAGGTGGCGTGGGTGCCGCCGGTCTCGAAGGTGCCCGCCTCGGTGTCGGGCGCACACTTCAGGTGCACCTCGCCGTCGTCGCCCGGCACGAACCCGTAGCG
>JBEGOE010000380.1:0-5611 GCA_041182165.1 Actinomycetota bacterium | reverse complement strand
ATCCTGGAGCTCGGCGGGAACAACGCGGCCATCGTCACCGCGTCGGCCGACATCGACCTCGCCGTGCGCGGCATCACCTTCTCGGCAGCGGGCACCGCCGGCCAACGGTGCACGACGCTGCGCCGGCTCATCGTCCACCGCTCGCACCTCGACCAGGTGACGGCCAGGGTGGCCGGCGCGTTCGAGTCGTTGGTCGTCGGCGATCCGCTGCACGACGGCACGCTCGTGGGCCCGCTCATCACCACCGCCGCGTACGAGCGGATGCAGCACGCGATCGACCGGGCGCTCGACGACGACGGCACCCTGATCGCCGGTGGTGGCCGGTTGCTCACCACCGAGGCGCCCAGCGCGGCGTACGTGGTCCCGGCGCTGGTGAGCCTGCCCGCACAGACCGAGATCGTGCAGACCGAGACGTTCGCGCCGCTGCTGTACGTGATGCCCTACGACGACCTCGACGAGGCGATCGCCATCCAGAACGGCGTGCCGCAGGGGCTCGCCAGCAGCATCTTCACGACCGACCTCCGCGAGGCCGAGCGGTTCATGGCGGCCGACGGCAGCGACTGCGGCATCGCCAACGTCAACATCGGCCCGAGCGGGGCCGAGATCGGCGGGGCCTTCGGCGGCGAGAAGCAGACCGGTGGCGGCCGCGAGAGCGGCAGCGATGCCTGGAAGGCGTACATGCGTCGCGCCACGAACACGATCAACTTCTCGAACGACCTGCCGCTGGCCCAAGGGGTGGAGTTCGGATGAGCGTGCCGACGATCGACGACCTGCTCGCCGAGTACGACCGGGCCCTTGCCCACACCGGCTCGCTGTGGCACGACCTCACACCCGAGGAGGTTCGCTGGCGGCCGCACGCCGACTTCAGCCCGATCGGCTGGCACCTCGGCCACCAGGCGGCGGTCGCCCACTTCATGATCCGCAACCTCACCGCCGCCGAGCCGAGCCCCGACCCCGACATCGACCCGGTGATGGACTCGGCGCATCCCGAGGCACGCCGCGACGAGATCCCCGACGTCGACCGCATCGCCCGCTACCGCACGGCGGTGACCGAACGGGTGCACGTGCGCATCGGCGACATCCGCGACGGTCGAGTCGGGGCGCCGGCGCAGCTGGCAGTGGTCGCCCGCACGCTGGTGACGGCGCTCGTCAACCACGAGTACCAGCACAGCCAGTGGATCGCCGAGGTCCGTCGTGACCATCTCGGTCGGGCCCTGCCGCCCCCGCCCACCTCACCGTTGCTGGCGACCATCGACGGATACACGGTGCTGGTGGGCGGCTGACCCGCCAGACTGGTGGGGTGAGCGACGTGAACGACACCCCCGAGACGACCGACACCGGCATCGTCAGCGACGAGGAGGCCGCCGAGCTGAACCTCGAGATCTTCGACCTCGACCACGACGGTGAGGTGTCGGTCACCGAGGACATGCGTGCCCGGCTCGGCCTCGTCGACGCCCGGCTCGAGGAGATCGCCGAGGAGGGTGGCATCAAGGGCAAGCTCGCCGAGGGCGCCCACCACCTGCTCGACAAGCTCGACAACGACTGACCGCCCCGTGCCCGACGACGACCTGGCCGAGCGGCTGCGCGCTGCCACCGAGGTGCTCGAGCAGATCGTCGGCAACCGTTCCCTCCTGCAGACGTTGCCGGTCGACGAGCGCACAAGGTTGCTCACCGCTGCCGGGCATGTCTTCGCACCCGACATCGAGGCCCGGCGTCGCCAGATCAAGGCCGAGCGTCGCCTGCAGAAGGCGTCGAAGGTCCGTGCCGATCAAGCGACGCTGTCCGACACCGGCATCCGCACGCTGCGCGCCAAGCCCGTCTTCACGACGCCGAACGTGTTCCCGCCCGAACTGACGGGGCCGGACACGATCGACGACACCGACGACGCGCCCGAGGCGCTCGAGCCGCAGCACTGCTACGTGTGCAAGCAGCACTACACGCGCATCCACCCGTTCTACGACCAGATGTGCCCGTCGTGTGGCGACTTCAACTTCGCGAAGCGCAACGAGACCGCCGACCTCAGCGGGTGGGTCGCGCTCCTCACCGGCGGTCGGGTGAAGATCGGCTACCAGGCCGGCATCAAGCTCCTCCGGGCCGGCGCGCACGTCATCGTCACCACCCGGTTCCCGCGCGACTCGGCGCTGCGCTACGCGCAGGAGCCCGACTTCGGGCAGTGGGGACACCGTCTCGAGATCTACGGCCTCGACCTGCGCCACACGCCGAGCATCGAGGGCTTCTGCCGCCATCTGCTCGACACCCACGACCGGCTCGACGTCATCATCAACAACGCGTGCCAGACCGTGCGCCGACCCCCGGACTTCTACCGGCACATGATGGAGGTCGAGGGCGCAGCGCTCGCCGCCATGCCCGCCGAGGTGCACGCGCTGTTGGGCGCGTACGAGGGCCTGCGGGGCGTCGACATGCTGCAGTCGGCCGAACCGACCGCGCTCGCCTCCGTCGGCGATCCGTCGATGGTGGGCCTCACCCGCTCGGCCGAGTTGTCACAGGCCGAACTGCTCGCGGACGACGCCGAGCGGCCGCACCTCTTCCCCGCCGGCCGGCTCGACGCCGACCTCCAGCAGGTCGACCTGCGCGACCGCAACTCGTGGCGCCTCACGCTGGCAGAGGTGTCGTCGGTCGAACTGCTCGAGACGCAGTTGGTGAACGCCGCTGCGCCGTTCGTCCTGAACGCCCGGCTGAAGCCGCTCATGCTCGCCACGCCCGGCCGCCAGAAGCACATCGTGAACGTGTCGGCGATGGAGGGCCAGTTCTATCGACGGATGAAGACCACCCGCCATCCGCACACGAACATGGCGAAGGCCGCACTGAACATGATGACCCGCACGTCGGCGGCCGACTACCAGGCGGACGGCATCCACATGAACAGCGTCGACACCGGCTGGGTGAGCGACGAGGATGCCGCGCACATCGCCGAGCGCAAGGTCGAGCAGCACCACTTCCACCCGCCCCTCGACATCGTCGACGGCGCCGCCCGCATCGTCGACCCGATCATCTCCGGCGTGCTGACCGGCGAGCACGTGTGGGGCCAGTTCCTGAAGGACTACCACCCCACCGACTGGTGACCCGGCAGCCCCGCGACGAGCCCGGGTCAGTCGACGCGGCGGAGAACTCGCAGGCTGCCGGTGGCGCTGACCAGGCGAAAGCGGCCGCTCTCGATCGCCGGCACGAAGATCTGCTCGTAGGGCGGGCGCCCGCCATCGGCGGGGTCGGGGAAGACGTCGTGGATGGCGAGCGTGCCGCCGACGGCGACGCGGGGCGCCCATCCCTCGAAGTCGAGTCGGGCAGGCTCTTCGCCGTGGCCGCCGTCGATGAAGACGAACGCCAGCGGCGTCGCCCAGTGCTGTGCGACCGTGGGCGACCGGCCGACGACGGCGATCACGTGATCGTCGAGTTCGGCCTCGTGGATGGTGAGGCGGAAGGTCGGCAGCGTGTCGATGATGCCGAGCCGGGGGTCGATGAGCCCGGGGTCGTGGTGCTCCCAGCCGGCCTGGTTCTCCTCGCTGCCGCGATGGTGGTCGACGGCAAACAGAACGGTGCCGCAGTCGCGTGCCGCACCGCCGAGCCACACCGTCGAACGACCGCAGTACGACCCGACCTCGAGAAAGGCGAGGCCGGGCAGCGCACGGCCTGCGGCCACCGCGGCCTCGTAGAGCGCGTCGCCCTCGTCGGGCGGCATGAAGCCGATGGCAGCGAGCGCGTGGGCTCGCAGGGCCGGATCGACGGTCATCGGGCCACGACAGTGGCGAAGCTCACCACTGGTCCCAGTGGATGATGGTGTCGGCGGCGGGGCGCTTGGCCGGCTTGAAGTCGGTGCCCTTGGTGTAGGCGAGCGGGCTCATGCAGATCTGCTGCACGTCGTCGAACGGGATGCCGAGCACGTCGGCAGCAGCCTGCTCCATCATCAGGTGCACGGTGGTCCAGCAGGTGCCGAGGCCACGGGCGCGGGCGGCGAGCATGAAGCTCCACATCGCCGGCATGACGTTGGCACCCATCGAGGCGCTCATCATGGCGGGCGCACCGTCGAGGCGGCCGCCGACGGTGCACGGGATGACGATGGCCGGCGCGTCGCCCATGTGCTCGCCGAGGAAGTCGGCCGAGTCGGCGCTGCGCTGCTGCTGGGCGTTGGCGTCGGCCTCACCCTTGTCGATCGAGCGGATGTAGACCCCGTCCATCGACGAGTAGATGCCGTAGCACTGCTGGTAGATCTCGCCGAGCGCCTTGCGCTTGGCGGGGTCGCGCACGACGACGAACTGCATCGTCATCGCGTTCGAGCCGCTGGGCGACTGCATGGCCAGCTCGACGCACTCGCGGATGACCGAGTCCTCGACGGGACGGTCGAAGTCGAGGCGCTTGCGCACCGCGCGGGTGGTGGACAGGAGCTCATCGGGCGACAGCGGCAGGACAGACATGTGACGAACAGTAACCGTGCGGAACGCACGCCGAGAATGCGAGACTGCACGCCGTGCCGAATGCCCTCGACGACCTCGTGACGCTGCTCGACCTCGAGACCATCGAAGTGAACCTCTTCCGGGGCCGATCACCCGACGAGAACCGCCAGCGCGTCTTCGGCGGGCAGGTCGCCGGGCAGGCGCTCGTGGCCGCCACCCGCACCGTCGACGCCGACCGGCTCGTCCACTCGCTGCACGCCTACTTCCTCCTGCCGGGCGACCCCACCACGCCGATCGTCTACGAGGTCGACCGCATCCGCGACGGCCGGAGCTTCACGACGCGCCGTGTGGTCGCCATCCAGCACGGCCGGGCGATCTTCAACCTGCAGGCCAGCTTCCACGTCTCGGAGACCGGCCCCGACCACCAGATCCCGATGCCGGCCGACGTCCCGGGCCCCGAGTCGCTGCCCGATTTCCGCACGCGCATGGCCCCCTACAAGGAGCGCCTGGGCGAATGGTACGACCGGCCGCGCCCCATCGACCTGCGCCACATCGACGGTGACCCCTTCAGCCGCAACGGCGCCCCCGCGCTCGGCCAGCGCGTCTGGATGCGCGCCGACGGTGTGCTGCCCGACGACCCCACGCTGCACGCGTGCATCGTCACCTACGCCAGCGACATGACGCTGCTCGACACCACCGTGTTGCCGTTCGGGCTGTCGTGGGAAAGCCCCGGCATGCAGATGGCCAGCCTCGACCATGCGATGTGGTTCCACCGCCCGTTCCGTGCCGACGACTGGCTGCTGTACGACCAGAGCGCCATCTCGAGTGGCACCGGCCGCGGCCTGGCGGGCGGCGCGATCTTCACCCGCGACGGCACCCTCGCCGTCACGGTGGTGCAAGAGGGCCTGGCCCGCGTCGGCGCACCGCGCGCATGAGTCCTCGCCGCAGCGCAGCGCTGGCGCTCGGCGTCCTCGTCGCCGGACTTGCGGCGTGCGGCGGTGATGGCGATGCCACACCACCCGGCCCCTCGGTCACCTTCGGCACCCAGCCCCCCTCGACGATGGCGCCGCCGACGGCCACCTCCGTCGCACCCTCGGTCGCTCCGGCCACGCCGGCACCGACGGCGCCGCCCACCACGGTGCCGCTGGGCGACCCGGTCGTCGCGCTCGAGGCGGTCGGCGAGTTCGACGAGCCGGTCGAGG
>JBEGOE010000379.1:0-6669 GCA_041182165.1 Actinomycetota bacterium | reverse complement strand
TCCGACCTTTGCCGTGATCCGGTTGCATACCGCCACATCGCGCCAAAGGTCGGACCGCTGCCGCTCCGAGCTGGCTGGCCTCGGTTGCGGTGTGTATCACATTTCGTCATACTTGACGGATGGCAAAGGCGATCTCGGTGCGGTTGGACGATGAAGCAGAGCGCGCACTGCGCCTCCTCGAATCAACCGGTCTCAGCCAGTCCGAGGCCATTCGATCGTCTTTGCTGGCGTCGGCTGACCGGATGCGCAGGCGGAGCCAGCTGGCTGCCGAGGCCGCTGCGCTCGAGGCCGACGAAGACGACCGCTCGGAGATGCTTGCGGTTGCTTCGTTGATGGAGTCGATGCGTGCAGCGAGGTGACGTCCATCGCTTCAAGGTCCCCAAGGGAATGGGGCACGAACAGCGCGGCGAGCGTTACGGAGTAGTCGTTCAGTCCGACGTGATGCTTCCTCGCTCTGTGGTCATCGTTGCTCCCACGTCTCGAAGCGCCAAGGCTGCGTCGTTTCGGCCTGAGGTCGAGGTCGCTGGTGATCTCACCCGGGTGTTGGTAGAGCAGATCGGCGCTGTCGATGTCCAGCGGCTCGGTCGTCGCGTCGGCAAACTGACGGCGGAGGAGATGTGGTCCATCGATGAGGCCCTCGTCGTCGTCCTCGGTCTGGACTGACACGCTGATACCTGTCGATCTGTGCTTGAGCCCTGAGTTGCCTGATGGACAAGGCGATAGCGGAATGCAAGCATGCCGAATGTACTGGTACGCGATCTGTCTGACGACGTTCACGCGAGCTTGCAGCGCCGCGCCGCGTCGGCAGGGCAGTCACTTCAGCAGTACCTGTCCACTGAACTCACTCGATTGGCATCGATGCCCACAATGGACGACGTGCTCGCACGGATCTCTCGCCGGAGCGGTGGGAGCGTCGGCCTTGAACGAGCCGTCGCTGACCTCGACGAGGAGCGCGGCGACCGTTGGTAGTGATCGACGCGTCGGTGCTCGCAAATGTGGTCGGCGACGACGGGCCAGCCGGACGCGCCGCACGCACCCGGATCGCTGCCGCCTCGCAGTGGTCCGCGCCGGACCTCGTTGATGTCGAGACCGTCTCCGTGCTCCGCAGGCGCTGGCGCGCCGGAGACCTCACAGCGCGACGATTTCGATCGGCAGTCGGTGACTTGCTGTCACTTCCGGTCACCCGCTTTCCAATCGGCCCGTTGATGATCCGGGCCTACGAACTGCGATCGAACGTGACCCCATACGACGCCACCTACGTTGCGCTTGCCGAGGGCCTCTCGTGCCCACTCGTGACTGCTGACGCTCGACTCTCCCGAGCGCCCGGCATCCACTGCGCAGTCGACGTCCTGGTCTTCTGACCGTGAGACCGACCGGCCCAGAGCTGCCAGTGGGAATGGGTTCTGCCGGTTGGTGCGTGTCTGCCCCTCGCAGACAGCCCTGGCGACATGGTGTACAGCTGTTGCCGACGACACCGGCCGACTACCGCAGCGATGTACCGCGGCCGTCGTTCGCGGTGAGACCGTCCGCTGGAGACGCTTGTCGCACAGCAGTCTCGGGCAACCATCCGCATTGAGCTCCGTTGGTCGCGTACTGATAAACAGAATTATTGTCTTGACCGTCGTGGTGTTCAGCCGTACAGTCCCCCCATGGGAGTCCGACGTGTGCTGGCGGGAATCACCGTGTGCGTGGCGCTCGTCATCTCGTCTAACGAGGTCGCCGCAGCGAGCACCAACGTCTACTACGCGCAGACCGGCCTCGACGGGGTGATCCATTGCGCGACTGCAGAACAGGACCTCTGGGTGACGAACGGGTTCACCGTCAACCTGTCCGCTGCGACACGCACGTCGAAGAACCTCTCTTGCGGTACGGCTGAGACGTACCCAGCCAGCTACATGAATGTGCGAGTGATCCTGAAGCATGGCTCCACGATCCTCATTGACCGCACCTCCTACAACGCTTCTCAAACGAGTGCTGCGAGTGACCTCTCGTATTTCGACGCACCGCCAGGGACCTACACCCTTCAGACGCGCCATGTGGCGGCCGTGAATTTCGCAAGCAGGATCTATCCATCCACGGGTTACTGGACCACCAGTGTGTCGGTGTCATGAGAGACGCGATGAGACGAGCAACGAGGACCACCGCCATTGCGTTCACGCTGGTGGCGACAGTGAGTTGCGGCGCTCCATCGAAGTCGACGCCTGACGCGTCGGGGCAGGCGCGATCTGCCACCGAGGCGTCTGCATCAGGTGGAGTCGCGGGCGCTGTTCCGTTGGAGTTGACGCCGGAGCCCGTCGAGGGTCCCGAGGCGAGCGGGTGGGCGCCGGTGTCGAGCCTGGCGTTCAGCGCGACGGCCTTCGCGCCCGCTGACGGCGATGGAGCAGTGCTGTACGAGTTCCGAATCGGAGACAAACGTGCCGCCCCCGCGTTTGAGATGCCCGACGAAGGTGCCGTTCAGGTCGGCTTCTTCATCGAAGGCAACATGGGTCTCGTGCCATCGGAGGTAGCGCTCGATCCTGCGGCCCACGCATGCTTCGATCGCGTCGACTCAGGAACGTTGACGTCGACGTCGATCGACCCGGAGTGCCTGCGAGTGTTCACCGACGCCGGTTATGACCTCGCGGCCGGGCGGTTCCCCGCGACAGGTCGTCAGTCCTCGTGACGTCGACGCCCTGGCGGCAGGCTCCCGCTGCTGCTCAGCGCGCGTAGTCGTAGAAGCCGCGGCCGGCCTTGCGGCCGAGCAGGCCGGCTTCCACCATGCGCGACAGCAGCGGCGGCGAGGCGTAGAGCGGCTCCTTGAACTCGGCGTAGAGGCTGTCTGCCACGGCGAGCGTGGTGTCGAGGCCGATCAGGTCGGCCAGGTGCAGCGGGCCCATGGGGTGGTTGCACCCCTCGACCATGCCGGTGTCGATGTCGGCAGCGGTGGCGAAGCCGGACTCCATCATCCGGATGGCCGACAGGATGTACGGGATCAGCAGGGCGTTCACCACGAAGCCGGCGCGGTCCTGGCTGCGGATGACCTTCTTGTGCAGCACGTCGGTGGCGAAGGCCTCGGCCCGGCCGGCGGTCTCGGGGGACGTGAGCAGGCTGGTGACGAGCTCGACCAGGCGGAGCACGGGCACCGGGTTGAAGAAGTGGACGCCGACCACGTTCTCCGGCCGTTGGGTGGCGATGCCCAGCTTCATGACCGGGATGGAGCTCGTGTTCGAGGCGAGGATCGCGTGCTCGTCGGTGACGACCTTGTCGAGGATGGTGAAGACCTCGGTCTTCAGCGCCTCGTCCTCGATGACGGCCTCGATGACGAGCTGACGGTCGGCGAGGTCGCCGAGGTCGGTGGTGAAGCTGAGACGGGCGAGCGCTGCATCGCGCTCGGCCTCGGTGAGCTTGCCGGAGCGGACGCCGCGGTCGAGCGAGTTCGTGAGGCGCTTCTGGCCGGCCTCGGCGGCTCCGGCGTTGAACTCGCGGACGATCACGTCGAGGCCGGCACGGCTGCACACCTCGGCGATGCCTGATCCCATCAGGCCGCAGCCCACCACACCGACTCGTTGGATATCACTGCTCATGCGGTCGATGATTGCACGATGGCGAGCGCCGCGGCCAACGCGTGTCCGACGTTGAGCGAATCGACGTCGGAACGCATGGGAATACGGACGTTCGTGTACGCGGCCAGCACACGGTCGCTGAGGCCCGGGCCCTCGGCGCCGACCACCAGGGCGACGCGCGCGGGCCCCGGCCGGGAGGTGATGGCCGCCGCATCCCGCCGGGGCGTGAGCGCCCAGATCGCCCAGCCGGCAGCGGCGAGCCGCTCGAGTGCCTCGGTCAGCTCCACGCGTGCGATCGGCAGGTGGAGCATCTCGCCCATCGACACCCGCACGCTCCGCCGGTAGTAGGGGTCGGCGCACGTGGCGTCGAGCACCAGGCCGTCGGCGCCGAGACCCCGTGCCGAGCGGGCGATCGCCCCCAGGTTCTCGGCATCGTTCAGCCCTTCGAGCACCACGAGCCGGGTGGCGTCGCGGATGACGTCGTCGAGCTCGGCGAGCGGCGGACGCGGCGCCATCGCGACGATGCCGCGTTGCAGCACGAACCCGAGGACCTCGGTGATCACGTCCGGCGGAACCACGAGCACGGGGGCGTCGGTGCGTTCGACGAGGTACATGAGGCGGTCGACCGCCTTGGTCGAAACCAGGAGCGACGTGATCGGCAGGCCCGAGTCGAGCAACCGCTCGACCACCGTGATCCCCTCGGCCCACAGCACCTCGCGGCTCTCCTTGCCACGCAGCCCGCGGTAGCCGTCGAGGCGCGGGTCGGTCGGGTCGCTGATCGGGATCACCAGCCGAGTCTGCCAGCGCCGTCCCGACAAGCGCCTTGCGAACATCTGTTCGATCCGCGAAGCTCGCGGTCATGGCCTCCGTCACGACCCTTCCCGCCACGTACGACCCTGCGAGCTACCAGGCG
This sequence comes from Actinomycetota bacterium, assembly GCA_041182165.1. Classification (GTDB taxonomy): domain Bacteria; phylum Actinomycetota; class Acidimicrobiia; order Acidimicrobiales; family Ilumatobacteraceae; genus VFMC01. The sequence goes on along the minus strand of JBEGOE010000379.1, from coordinate 2,214 downwards.
TCGCTGTTCGGCATCGAGGACCCGTGGGTCGATGCATCGTGCACCGGCACCACGCGCACTCAACTCGACGACGAGAGCTGGGTCGAGCTGGTGCCCCGCTGGATGCGTGGCTCCGACATCGTCTTCGGCGAGCTGGTCGCACGCTTGCGCTGGGGTCAGCGCGAGGTGACGATGTACGACAAGCTCGTGCCTGAGCCGCGGCTCACCTCGTGGTGGAGCACGGCGTCCGGCTCGGCCGAGCCGCTGCCGGTGCTGCGCGACGCCCGCATCGAGCTCACCCGCCGCTACGCGAAGCCGTTCGACACGATCGGTTTCAACCTCTACCGCGACGGGCGCGACTCGGTGGCCTGGCACGGTGACAGCGAGCGGTTCGTGCACGAGGACCCCACGGTGTGCATCGTCAGCGTCGGCTCACCGCGCACGTTCCAGATGCGACCGCGCGGCGGTGGTGCGTCGCTGTCGTGGCTGGTGGGGCACGGCGACCTGCTGGTGATGGGTGGCCGGTGCCAGCACCAGTGGGAGCACTGCGTGCCGAAGGCAGCGCACGTGCCCGGCCCACGGTTGTCGATCATGTTTCGCCACCACCTCTCCGACGGGGACGGGGGAGCGCTGCGCGAGACTCGCGCCTGATGTCCGACACTTCGCGCTACGCCTTCGTCCCCGGTGCTCCCGACTACCCCACGATCGTGGGCGGCGACGGATGCCATCTGCTCACGGCCGACGGCCGCCGGATCCTCGACGGTGCCGGTGGCGCCGTCGTCGGGAACATCGGGTGGGGCCGTGCCGAGGTGGCCGACGCAGCGCGTGACGCGATGGCGGGCGGCGGCTACGTCGTGCCGCTGTGGCCCACCCCGCAGCGGCTCGACCTCATCGACCGCCTCGTTCAGCGGTGGCTGCCCGAGGGCTTCAACAGCGTCTTCTTCACCAGCGGCGGGAGCGAGAGCACCGACTCGGCGCTGCGCCTCAGCCGGGCCTACCAGGTGGCCAAGGGTCGTCCCGACCGCTGGAAGGTCGTCGGCCGCCACCCCAGCTACCACGGCATGACGCTGGCCACCATGTCGGTGGCGAGCCACACGGGCCGCAACGCCGGCTACGAGCCGATGCTCACCCCGTTCCCGAAGGTGCCGTGGGACGACGTCGAGCAGCTCGTGCGGGTCATCGAGCACGAGGACCCGGCCACGATCGCCGGGTTCATCGCCGAGCCGATCACCGGCGCGGCTGGTGCCTGCCTCACCGCGAGCGACGAGTACTGGCGCACCGTCAGCGACCTGTGCCGTCAGCACGACATCCTGCTCATCGCCGACGAGGTCATGACCGGCTACGGCCGCACCGGTCTCACGTTCGGCCACCAGCACTTCCCGTTCGAGCCCGACGTCATCGTCGGTGGCAAGGGGTTGGGTGGCGGGTACGTGCCGATGGGTGCGGTGGCGGCGAAGGATCACGTCACCGAGGCGCTGCGCGGGTCGGGCTTCATGTTCTTCACGTTCACCGGCAACGACGGGGCCTGTGCGGCGTCGCTCGCCGTGCTCGACATCCTCGAGCGCGAGCAGTTGGTCGAGCGGTCGCGTGTGATGGGCGAGGTGCTGGGGGCGAAGCTCCGGGCCTCGTTGGCCGACCATCCGGCCGTCCTCGACATCCGCGGGCGCGGCCTGTTCTTCGGCGTCGAGCTCGACACGAACAAGGACGCCGTCGTCATGGAGGCGCTGGCCCGCGACCTGTGGGTGTACCCGGCGGGCTCGGGCCCGGTGGCGAACGCCGTCATGGTGGCACCGCCGTTCATCGTCACCGACGACGACCTCGACACCATCGTCGGCACCCTGCGCGACGTGCTCGACGCCGTGGCGCCGTCGTGACTCAGGGGGAAGTCGCGCCCCACGTGAGCGCAGCGCTCTCCACAGGCGCGACGTCGGCCTTCGACTCGGTCTCGATCGACATCCTCGACGCCGCCCACCACGAAGTGCTGGCCGAGATGCGCGCCGTCGGGCCGGTCGCGTGGCTCGAGGCGGTGGGCGGCTGGGTCGTCACGGGGCGCGCCGTCGCGGTCGCGGTGATGCGCGATGCGGTCACCTTCACCGTCGACGACCCACGGTTCTCGACCGCCCAGGTGATCGGGCCGAGCATGTTGTCGCTCGACGGGGCCGAGCCCGCCCGCCATCGCGACCCGTTCGGGGCAGCGTTCCGCCCCGGTGAGGTGACTCGCCGCTCTGCCGACAC
>JBEGOE010000378.1:0-3981 GCA_041182165.1 Actinomycetota bacterium | reverse complement strand
GTTCGATCGCATCGGCCCGGTCGGCCGCCTGTCGAGGGCCCTGGCCGGCCGCCAGCCGATCATCGCCGAACAGCTCGAGCTGTCGCGCCGCTTCTTCCGCAAGCAGGTGAAGGTACTGTTCGAGCGCGAGCTCGCCGCCCTGGGCGAGCCGGACTCGGGCGAAGCGCTCGGAGCAATCGACGTGCTCTGCTCGTTCGAGTCGTACGACCTGCTCCGACGCGACCAGGGCATGTCGCAGGCGCGGGCGAAGCGCACCATGGCCCGCGCCGTCCGGGCAGCACTGGGATGACGGTGCGCGGCGCGAACCGCGTGACACATGATGTGTCAATTGATACGGTGCTGACATGATCGTGCTGCGCACACCCGACGACCGCTTCACCGACCTCTCGGGGTTCGCCTTCGAACCGCACTACGCCGAGATCAGCGCCGTGCCCGGCGACGCCGCCGCGGGCACGCTGCGTGTCCACTACCTCGACGAGGGGCCGAGTGACGCGGCGCCCGTGCTGCTCATGCACGGCGAGCCGAGCTGGTGCTACCTCTACCGCCACATGATCCCGATCCTGGTCGAAGCGGGCCACCGGGTGATCGCCCCCGACCTCGTCGGCTTCGGCCGCAGCGACAAGCCGTCCGAGACGGGCGACTACACCTACGCCCGTCACGTCGCCTGGATGAGCGAGCTGCTCTTCGGCCACCTCGACCTCCACGACGTCACCTTCTTCGGCCAGGACTGGGGCGGCCTGGTGGGCCTGCGCCTCGTGGCCGAGGCACCCGAGCGGTATGCCCGCCTCTGCGTCGGCAACACCGGGCTGCCCACGGGCGACGGCAAGCTCAGCGATGCCTTCATGGCATGGCAGAAGTTCTCGCGCGAGTCACCGCAGTTCCCCATCGGCATGATCGTGAACGGCGGGTCGGCCACCGACCTGTCGCCCGAGGTCATCGCCGCATACGACGCACCGTTCCCGGATGACACCTACAAGGCCGGCGCACGCATCTTCCCGTCGCTCGTGCCGACGTCGCCCGACGACCCGGCCAGCGCGGCGAACATCGCCGCGTGGGAGGTGCTCGAGCGCTTCGAGCGGCCGCTTCTGTGCGCGTTCAGCGACAAGGACGCCGTCACCATCGGCGGTGACGGCGTGTTCCGCCGCCGGGTGCCGGGTGCCGAGGGCCAGCCCCACACCACCATCGAGGGCGGCGGCCACTTCCTGCAGGAGGACCGTGGGCCAGAGCTGGCGGCGGTCATCAGCGACTTCATCGCTCGGACGAGCTGATGCTCGGCAGCATCCGACACGAGATCCGCATCGCCCGGTCGGCCAACGACGTGTGGGCCCGGGTCAGCGACGCCGCGGCGCTGCACGAGTGGTTTCCCGGCATCATCGCCTGCACGGTCGATGGCACCACGCGAGTGATCACCATGGGCAGCGGCATGCCGATGCCCGAGGAGATCCTCGTCAACGACAGCTCGCAGCGCCGGTTCCAGTACCGGATCACGGCACCGTTGTTCCAGCACCACCGCGGCACGATCGACGTGATCGACCTGCACGACGGCACGTGCCTGGTGGTGTACTCCACCGAGGCCGACCCGCGCACCATGGCGCTCGTCATCGCGGGCGGCACGAACGACGCCCTGCAGGAGCTCAAGCGCCAGATGGAAACCGGCCAGATCGAGACCGACACGATGGAGGGCCAGCACTGATGGGCCGCAAGATCCTGTTCATCACCACCGACCAGCAGCGCTACGACACGCTCGGCTGCAACGGCGGCACGCTGGCGCGCACGCCGGTCATCGACGCGGTCGCCGCCGCAGGTGTTCGCTACGAGCGGGCGCACCCGCAGTCGGTGGTGTGCATGCCGTCGCGCAGCACCATGATCACCGGGCAGCACCCCAGCACGCACGGCGTGTGGATGAACGGGGTCGCCCTGCCCGAGACGGCACCGTCGGTGGCCGAGGTGCTGCAGCAGGCCGGCTATCGCACGGCCATCATCGGCAAGCCCCACTTCGAGCCGTTCCTCGACCCGTTCGCGAAGTTCCCCGAGAACGGCTTCGCCCGCAACGGCACATTCGGCCCGCACCGCGGTTTCGAGCACTTCGAGTCGGCCACCCACGGCGCTGTCGGGCCGCTGCACTACGCACGCTGGCTGGCGAGCACGCACCCCGAGACGGTCGGCATGTTCTACCCCGTGCTCGACGGTGCCCTCGAGGTCAATGCGATGGGTGGCGGCGACACCGGCGCACCGCAGGCCTGGTCGAACGCGATCCCGCGCGATTGGTACCACACCGACTGGGTGGCCGACCGCACGATCAGCTGGCTCGACGGCCTGGCCGTCGACGACGACTGGTTCTGCTGGATGAGCTTCCCTGACCCGCACCACCCGTGGGACCCGCCCGCGTCCGAGGTCGGTCGCATCGACTGGCGCGACGTGCCGCTGCCCGACGGCTACCCGCAGAACGCTGCCGAGCGCGAAGCGATCCTCGACGCCAAGCCGCGCCACTGGCGGGCCTGGTACGACGGCCGGCTCGTGTCGAACTACGAGGCGCCGCACGACTGGGTGCCGGCCACGCTGACCGCCGACCAGATCCGCGAGGTCAACGCGCTGAACGCTGTCGAGTGCGAGCTCATCGACGAGGCCATCGGCCGCGTGCTCGCCGCCATTCGGGCGCGCGGGTGGGACGACGACGTCGACATCGTGTTCACCACCGACCACGGCGAGCTGCAGGGTGACTTCGGCCTGCTGTTCAAGGGCCCGTACCACGTCGACGGGCTCATGCGTCTGCCGCTCGTGTGGCGGCCCGCACCGTCGGCCGGGCAGACGCCTGCTGCGGTCACCCGTCCCGTCGGCATCGTCGACCTCGCACCCACGTTCTGCGCCATCGCCGGCCTGCCGGTGCCCGAGTGGATGGAGGGCAAACCGCTCCCCGTCGACGACACCGATGCCGATGCCCGCGGGTTCGAACGCGTGCTGACCGAGTGGGACAGCATGCTGTTCGGCGTCGACGTCCACCTGCGCACGATCATGCGCGACCACTGGGTGTGCACCACGTACCAGCCGGGCTACTCGCACGACGGCACCGAGGGCGAGCTCTACGACATCAGCGCCGACCCACTGCAGCAGGTGAACCGCTGGGACGACCCGTCGCTCGCATCGCTGCGCAGCGACCTGATCGCCGACCTGTGGGATCACCAGCCGGTGCAGCAGCAGCCGCTGCTCCCCGTCGAAGCACCCGTCTGATGTGGGTGCCCGACGTCCTCGACGGCTTCGAGCAGACCACGCTCACGTTGCCCGACGCGCACGACGGGCCCGTCGAGGTCGTCGTCGTCCGCAGGCGGACGCAGCTCACCACGACGGCGGGTGTGCTGTACGTCCACGGGTTCGTCGACTACTTCTTCCAGACGCACCTGGCCGACTTCTACGAGCAGCAGGGCCTGCGGTTCTACGCAGTCGACCTGCGCCGGCACGGCCGCTCGCTGCGCGACCACCAGCAGCCGAACACGATCCGTCACATCGACGAACTGCTCGCCGACGTGACCGCAGCGCTACAGGTGACCGCCGATGACGGCATCGACTGGACCCTGCTGAACGGCCACTCCACCGGTGGTCTGGTGGCGGTCGTGTTCGCGGCGCGGGGCACCGGGCGCGAGCAGGTCGACGCCGTCGTGCTGAACAGCCCGTTCCTCGACATGAACCTGCCGGCGTGGCAGGAGCGCTTCCTCGAGCCCGTGCTCGCAGCGGTGGGCAAGGTGGCGCCGGACCTCACGCTGCCGGGGCTCTCGACCGTGTACGGCGAGAGCATGCACGGCGATCATCACGGCGCGTGGAACTTCGACCAGCGGTGGAAGCCGGTCGCCGGATTCCCCACCCGGGCCGGCTGGTTCCGGGCGATCCACCAGGCGCAGGCCGAGGTGGCGAAGGGCCTCCGGATCGAGGTGCCGGTGCTCCTGCTGCACGCCGGCCGCAGTGCCTGGCCGAAGGAGTGGGCCGACG
>JBEGOE010000377.1:0-2684 GCA_041182165.1 Actinomycetota bacterium | reverse complement strand
AACCTCGGCACCGCAGAGATCTGCGGCGTCGCAGGAGTGCCCGAGGCGCTGTGGGACGACCTGGACTGCATCGACTGACCTGACCCGGGTGACCCGGGTCAGGCGGTCACGGGGTCAGGCTGCCGGGGCCGCGGTCGGCGGAGCCCTGGACCGTACGCGCACCGCAGCGTGCCGGGTATCAGACGAGCCAGGCCGAGACGGGCCGCAGCGGTGTCTGGGTCAGGCGGTCAGGTCGGCCTTGAGCCAGACCCGGCACCAGCCGCTCTCCTCCCGGCGGTCGCCGGCTCTGAAGAACACCCGCTCGGCCTCGGTGTAGCCCGAGCGCCCGAGTCGAACCGCCGCACTTCCGTTCCGCTCCCAGACCACTCCGGCGAGGCCGCGAGGCGTTGGCTGGATCATCGGTTCTGCCAGGGCCCAGGCCGTCGGGGCGACCCGGAGTCCTCGGTAGACCGGTGTGACGTAGGTGTTGGTCTCGAGGAAGCCGTCGGGCACGCCAGGTGATCGGGCGGGGTGCGCGACCAGCAGTCCTACCGGTTCATGTCCGACGCGCACGAGGAAGCAGTGGGCGCCCATCGACCGGAGCCACGACTGGGCGGCATCCCGGTCAGGGAGGCGGGGCATGTAGGTGTCGAGGTAGGCGGCAGGGTCGCTTCCGGCGACAACTACGAAATCGACAGCCGCATGGTTGTCCGCATCGATGCGTTCGACCGTGACGGCGTCGGTGTGCGCCCGGCGGCGGTCCGCAAGACGTCGGTTCACGCGTCCCACGAATTCGGCGTCGTACTGACCCGAGTGGCGGTGCCACAGTCGAGCGAAGTTGGGCCGGGCGAGCAACTCGTCGAGGTACTCCTCCCAGCCCTTCCACTCGATGATCCGCGCTCGGTCGCTCGACCGATGGTAGAGCCGGTGGGCGCGCTCGAAGACGCTGATGAAGATGTTGAACATCGCCGCCTCTTGCACGCGTTGACGGTCGTCGAGCGGGAGCGGTGCGATCAGAGGTTCCTCGCCGAGGTCGAGCTCTGGGTATCGGAGCTGCAACTGGAGCAGCGCGACATAGTCGTCGTACGTCCGGTCGAACGCCGCCTCGTCGAAGCGACGCTGTGTTTCTTCGGCTTCTCGTCGGCTCTGGTGGATCTCGGCTCTCTTGCGCACCAGGTACGACACGAGGGCGAGTGGCAGCGCGAAGGCGGTGACCGACGCAGCGACGAACTCGGCCCACTCGAGAGCTGACACGAGCGGGACCATATCTGGCGGGAGTCGTTCGGTGTTCACATGGGCTTCTCGATGTTGGTGCGCGCCTCGAAGCCGCGTGGGGGCGTGGTCGTCGGTCTGTAGAGACAGCGACCGTGGATGCCGACGCCACCACCACGACGGTGCAGGCGACCACCACCACCGAGGCACCGCCGTCGCCGCCGTGTGTGCTCGACCTCATCGTGCAGCAGACCGAGACGAGCTACGAGGGGATCACGCCCACCGACCTCCGGTGTCGAGTGATGTGACCCAGGGTCAGGCGGCCGGGCCGCGGTCGGCGGAGCCCTGCGTGAACCTGGCGGCGTCGATCGGCATGGTGGCGGTGATCTCGTCGCGCTTGGTGAACTCGTGCACGCAGGTGCGGTGGATGATGCGCCACTCGCCGTCGCGGCACTCGTAGCGGTCGAGGTAGCGACCCCACCAGGTGTCGAGGAAGGTGCGCTCGACGCCGTCGTCGCCGGTCTCGATCCGGTGGACGTAGGTGACGTTGTAGATCTCGCCCGTCGCCTCGGTCGCCGAGGTGACGTCGATGAGGTGGTTGAGCACGCAGTGCATGGTGGCGAGGAAGCGGGCGTGGGTGCTGACGACCCGCTCGCAGAACGGCATCGCATTCCCGACGTAGACCCCGTGGTCGTCGATCGCCTCCGGCCAGTACGCCGACTTCATCGTCGCCTCGTCGAGCCGGTCGACCCCGTGCGCATACCGCGCCGCCACCTGCCTGATCTGCTCGTGTGCATCCATGTGTCGGACCGTACGCCGGGCCGGTCACGCGCCACGATGCCGACGGACCGGCTGCCGATGTCACACCCCTCGCGTACGGTGCAGGTGTCCCGACTTCCCCCGGGACGAGATCGACCCGTCAGGGTCCCCGCAGTTCGATTCGAAGCGTGTCTCGAGAGGGGGGTTGTCCATGTCGCCGTGGCGTTGGTTGTTCCGTGTGCTGTCGCACGATGTCGCCTCCGCCGATGAGGCCCTGGTGGCCGGGTTGCTCGCCGACGTGGCGGCATTGCAGCGGTTCCTCCAGGCGCGTGAGGTCGACCTCAACCGGCGGCTGCAGCAGTTGGCCGACGAGTCGCCGTCCACCGACCCCGACGCCGTGAACGCAAAGGCCACCGGCCGGTCGAAGTCGGCGGCGGCCAAGGCGCACCTGCGGGCGAAGGCCGCTGCTGACGCGCCACGGCTGAAGGACGAGATGGATGCCGGTCGGTTGTCCGGTGAGCACCTCGATGCCTTCGCCGCCGCGGTGGCCGAGCTCGCTGCACACCTGCGGCCGGCACTGCTCGCCCTGCAGGACGAGCTCGCTGCCGAGGCGGGGGCTCGCGGCCTCACGGTAGAGCAGGGCCGGGCGCACCTGCGGGCGGGGGTGCGCGGCATCGTGGCCGACGACGGCCAGCACCGGCTGGCGCTGCAGCGGCGCCGCACCGGGCTGCGTG
>JBEGOE010000376.1:0-6029 GCA_041182165.1 Actinomycetota bacterium | reverse complement strand
CGGCTGCGCCGGTGGGGGCGAGGGCCGCGTCGCGGGTCGTCAGCACGGCGCCGGCGACCGTGAGCTCGCCGTCGAGGACCACGCAGGCGGTCACGCCGTCGAGGGACACGGGTGCGTCGAGCGTGACGACCTCGAGCGAGCCGATGCCGCTGCCGCGGCGGAGCATGAGGTTCAGGTCCTGGACAGGGCCGTCGGGCAGGTGGCACGAGGTGGATGCACCACCGTCGAAGGCGAACGCACCGGACGATACCGTCAGCGCTGTGTCGACACCGTCGACCGTCAGCACCATGCCGGCACCGGATGCGACGGCGATCCAGCGGTCGACACCGGGCAGCGACGAGAACGGGCCGTCGGTCACGACCTCGGCGATCGACAACCGCCAGGCCCAGTCGTCGGAGTCGGGCACGCGGGCGATGACCGCGGTGGAGCCGAGGCCGTTGGCCCACGGCACCACCGTGTGGTCGGACGAGCGGAGGACGAGCGTCAGATGAGGCCGAGCTCGCGCACGGCGTCGCGCTCCTCGACGAGCTCGGCTGCCGAGGCGTCGATCTTGCCTCGCGAGTAGTCGTCGATGTCGAGGCCCTGGACGATGGAGTACTCGCCGTTCGCGCAGGTGCACGGGAAGCTCGAGATGATGCCCTCGGGCACGCCGTAGCTGCCGTCGCTCGGCACGGCCATCGACACCCAGTCACCGGCAGCGGTGCCGAGGCTCCACGAGCGGATGTGGTCGACCGCAGCGTTGGCGGCCGAAGCGGCCGAGGACGCGCCGCGGGCCTCGATGATGGCGGCGCCGCGCTTCGCGACCGTCGGGATGTACGTGCCGTCGACCCAGGCGTGGTCGTTCACGAGCTCGTAGGCGTTCTTGCCGTTCACCTTGGCGTGGAACAGGTCGGGGTACTGGGTGACCGAGTGGTTGCCCCAGATGGTCATGTTGGTGATGTCGTTCACCGTCGTGCCCGTCTTGGCGGCGAGCTGGCTGATCGCACGGTTGTGGTCGAGCCGGGTCATGGCCGTGAATCGACGGGGGTCGAGGTCGGGTGCGTTCTGCTGGGCGATGAGGGCGTTGGTGTTGGCCGGGTTGCCGACGACGAGGATCTTGACGTCCTTCGTCGCGCTGGCGCTGAGCGCCTGGCCCTGCGGCTTGAAGATGCCACCGTTGGCCGACAGCAGGTCGCTGCGCTCCATGCCGGCCTTGCGGGGCATGGCGCCGACGAGGAGGGCGACGTCGGCATCACCGAATGCGACGTTGGCGTCGTCGGTGCAGATGACGTCGGCGAGCAGCGGGAATGCGCAGTCGTCGAGCTCCATCCGCACACCCTCGAGCGCCTTGAGCGCAGGCGTGATCTCGAGCAGCTGGAGGATCACCTTGGTGTCCGGGCCGAGCATCGAGCCGGAGGCGATGCGGAAGAGGAGGCTGTAGCCGATCTGGCCAGCAGCACCGGTGACAGCGACACGCACAGGGGAAGTCATGGCTGCGAGCGTACGCCTCTGCCCTGGTCACACACCAAGCCGTCCGGTCAGGTGGGCAGCGGTTGGATCAGGTCGTTACGGCCGACGGATCCGAAGACGTAGTTCGCGTAGAACTGCTTGGCCGAGGCCTCACCGAGATGGATGCCGTCGCCGGCCATGCCGGGCACCTGACCACTGGTGACGAGGCCGTCCCAGTCGAGGATCGTGACGTTGCTGTACCGGCCGGGCAGCGACCAGATCCGGCTGTTGTTCGGGGCGATCCACGGCTTGTTCGCGTGCACAGTGAGGAACACCACCTGCTTCACGTCGGTGGCTGGCAGGTACGACATGATCTCGTCGTACTCGGCGTCGGTGACCTCGCCGTTGGTGCCGGTCTGGATGACAACGGTCTCGCCGATCTGGCCGTTGGCGCGCAGCGTGGCGACGACCTGGGCGATCCAGTTGCCCTGCTTGCTCTCCTCGGCGACGACGGTGAAGCCGCCGGCCTGGAGCTGCGGAGTGGCGCCCTTCATGACCGACTCGCCGACCGACACCGGCGCACGTTCGGCGACCGGGACGGTGGTGGTGGGCGCCGGTGTGGTCGGTGGTGCGGTCGGAGCCGTGGTCTCGCCCGGCACAGCGGTCTGCCCGGGCACCGTGGCAGCCGGGTCGACGACGGCCGGCGCCGAGGTCGAGGTGGTGACTGCCACATCGGTGACCAGCGCATCGGCCTCGGCGAGTGAGCACTCGACCTGCCCGACGCAGCGGTTGGGTGCGAGCGCCACGCTGACGCCGGCCCATCCGAGCATCACGGTGGTACCGAGGCCGAGTGCGGCGAGGCGGCGGCGGCGCACGACGACCTGCGGGCTCGGGCGGCGGCGTTCGCCACGCAGCCATCGGCCGAGGGCGCCCTTGCGGACGGGCATCTCGATGAAGCGGTAGCTCGCCTCGGTGAGCGGCACGGTGATGAGCATCGCCAGCAGGAACTGCCAGAACGACAGCGAGGTGCCGGCCTCCTTACGGATGATCTGGTAGATCGGCCAGTGGTACAGGTAGAGGCCGTAGCTTCGTGTGCCGATCCACGAAAACAGCGGGTTGCCGAGCACGATGCCGGCGAACGCGCGCTGGTGCGTGACGGCGGCGACCACCATCAACGTGGCGATGCCTGCGAGGAACAGTCCGCCCCGGAACAGCCACGGGTCGAAGCGAGAGCCGGTGAGCGAGGTGAGCGACGGGTCTGCCAGATGGATCGTCCACATCATCACGGCGAGTGCGACGAAGCCAACCACGGCCAGCACGTCGAGCTGGTGACCCTTGTTCCGCAACGGGCCGCGCATGATGGCGACCGGCCGCCACACCATCGCGAAGGCGGCGCCGAGCATGAGGCCGCTCGCCCGGGTGATGCTGCTGAGGTAGAGCGTGTCGTTGATGCTGATGCAGCGGCCGGCGATGGTCCAGTAGCCGTAGGAGTCCTCCGGCGAGCACGACGACGCGATGTCCCCGGGCCGGAACATCATGGCCGTGAGGAGCGCTATGGCGACGGCCACACCGAACAGCCACAGGCCGATGCGAGGCAGCGACGCCCGCCCACGGCGCAGGATGACGACCATGATGAGCGGCCAGATGACGTAGAACTGCTCCTCGACCGCGAGGGACCAGAGGTGCCGCAGGGGCACGAACGCCTCGCTGGCCGTGTACCCCTGGCCCACCCAGATCTGGTACCAGTTGCTGACGTAGGTGACCCCGGCGATGATGTCGCCCCTCGTGCGTCCACGCGCCTCGCGCATGAAGATCGCGAGGTACACGATCAGCAGCGCCAGCATTGCGTAGAGCGCCGGCAGCAGGCGACGGAACCGCCGGATCCAGAACTGCCGCAGGTCGACGGTGCCGTTGCGCTCGTGCTCGCCGATGAGCAGCAGCGTGATCAGGTACCCGGAGATGACGAAGAAGACCTCGACGCCGAGGAAACCGCCGTGCAGCCACGAATTGTTGGCGTGGTACACCATGACCGCGACCACTGCGACGGCGCGCAGCCCATCGAGACCCGGCAGGTGCGGAACTCGGCTGATCTGCCCCTTGGGCGTACGAGGTGGGGACCAGTCGGTCATCGTGCGTCCAGTATCTCAGTTCATGTCCGGTATCCGGCGGCACGGGGAGGCCGAACACACTGCAGCGGCCTCCCCGTCGCGCTGATCAGAGCTGGAGCGACTTGACCTCGAGGAACTCCTCGAGACCGAAGGTGCCGGCTTCGCGGCCGAGACCGCTCTGCTTGTAGCCACCGAACGGTGCCATCACGTTGAAGGCGCCGCCGTTCACCTCGACCTGGCCAGCACGGATCTTGCGAGCCACCTGCTTGGCGTGGTCAGGCTCGCCCCACACGCCGCCGGCGAGGCCGTAGACCGTGTCGTTGGCGATGTCGACCGCCTCGTCCTCGGTGTCGTACGGGATGATCGACAACACCGGCCCGAAGATCTCCTCACGGGCGATGGTCATGTCGCGGGTGACGTTCGAGAACACGGTGGGCTGGACGAAGTAGCCCTGCTCGAGGCCGGCCGGGGCGTCGGGCCCACCCGCCACGAGCGTGGCGCCCTCGTCGATGCCGGTCTGGATGAAGCCGCGCACACGGTCGCGCTGCGCTGCCGACACGAGCGGCCCGAGGCGGCTGGTCTTCTCGAACGGGTTGCCGGGCGTGAACCCTGCAGCGGCAGCAGCGGCGGCCTGCTCGACCTCGGCGAGGCGCGACCGGGGCACGATCATGCGGGTGAGGGCGGTGCAGGTCTGCCCAGAGTTCAGGAAGCACTTGCCCACGCCGTCGGCGATGGCCTTCGAGAAATCGGCGTCGTCGAGGATGACGTTCGGGCTCTTGCCACCGAGTTCGAGCGACACCTTCTTCACGGTCTGGCTGGCGACCTCGGCGACACGCTTGCCAGCGCGGGTGGAACCGGTGAAGCTCACCATGTCGACCTGCGCGTGTGCGGCGATGGCCTCGCCGACCACCGGGCCCACACCGGTGACGAGATTGAACACGCCGGCGGGCAGCCCGGCCTCGTGGATGACCTCGGCGAGGATGAACGCGTTGATGGGTGCGACCTCGCTGGGCTTCAGGACCACCGTGTTGCCCGCCGCCAGCGCGGGCGCGACCTTCAGGGCGATCTGGTGCAGCGGGTAGTTCCACGGCGTGATGCAGCCGACGACGCCGATGGCCTCGCGGACGACGAGCGAGTTGCCGACCTGACGCTCGAACTCGTAGGTGCCGAGGAGCTGCGCGGCGATCGCGAAGTTGGCCTTCGGCAGGCCGGCCTGGATGAGGTTGCTGAGCATGAGCGGCATGCCGACCTCGCGGGCGATCGTCTGGGCGATCTCGTCCGTACGGGCCTCGAGCCCTGCGTGGATCTTCATGAGGTACGCGGCGCGCTCCTCCTTCGGCAGGCTGCTCCAGCCCTCGAAGGCGGCCCGGGCCGCAGCGACAGCGGCGTCGACGTCGGCGGCGGTGCCGTTCGGGATGGTGGCGATGACCTCTTCCGTCGCCGAGTCGGTGACCTCGAGCGAGCCCTCGCCCTGCGAGGGGATCCATGAGCCGTTGACGTAGATGGTGTCGTATGCGCGCATGGCCGCCACCGTAGGCCAGGTCAGCGCGAGACGGGCAACCCCAGCAGCTCGTAGATCGCGCGGGTCGCGCCGCTGCGGTTGAGCGTGTAGAAGTGCAGGCCCGGGGCGCCCTCCTCGATCAGCCTGCCGCACAGCTCGGCGGCGATCTCGACGCCGATGCGCACCGCTTCGTCCGGGTCGTCGCCAGCCTTGCCGACCTGCTCGATCAGCCAGCCCGGCACCTCGGCACCCGACATCGCCGCCATGCGCGTGATCTGACCGAGGTTCGTGACGGGCATGATGCCGGGCACGACCGGCTTGTCGATGCCGAGCGCCGCGAGATCGTCGACGAGCGCGAGGTAGTGGTCGATCTCGAAGAAGAACTGCGTGATCGCGAAGTCGGCCAGGCGCAGCTTGGCGGCCAGGTGACGGCGATCAGAGTCGCGGTCCGGTGAGCGTGGATGGAGCTCGGGGTGGGCCGCCACACCGATCGAGAAGGCCTCGAGGCTGGCCACGTCCTCGACGAGCTCGATCGAGTAGCGGTAGTCGCTGGCCACCACCGCGTCGGCTCCCGTCGGCGGGTCACCGCCGAGCGCCAGGATGGTCTCGACACCCTCCGCCCGGTAGTCGATGAGGATGTCGCTGATGTCGCGGCGGGTGTGGCCCGCGCAGGTGAGGTGCGCCATCGGCGGCACGGCAGTCTGTCGCTTGACCCACGACACGAGGTCGGCCGTGCGGGTGCGGGTGCTGCCGCCGGCGCCGTAGGTGACGCTGACGTACTGGGGGTTCAGCGGTTCGAGCTCGGCGATCGTCCGGCCGAGGCTCAGCCAGCCGGCCTCGTTCTTGGGCGGGAAGAACTCGAACGAGTACGTAGTCCCCTCGGCCCGCCGGTCGGTGAGCCTGGCCATGACACAGTCTGCCACTGCGGACCCGGGCGCCCGGCCGCGCCCGGCTCAGTGCCGGAAGTGGCGCTCGCCGGTGAACACCATGAC
>JBEGOE010000375.1:0-7145 GCA_041182165.1 Actinomycetota bacterium | reverse complement strand
GTCGAGGCCCGTGGTGGGCTCGTCGAGCACCAGCAGCTTCGGGTCGCAGGCGAGCGCCATGGCGATGACGACGCGCTGCTGCATGCCGCCCGAGAGCTGGAACGGGTAGCGGTCCATGACTCGAGTGGGGTCGGCGATGCGCACCCTGCGCAGCGCCTCGAGCGCCGACACCTCGGCCTGGGTCTTCGACTGGCCGAGCAGGGTGAAGCTCTCGATGAGCTGCTTGCCCACCCGCAGCGTCGGGTTCATGGCCTGGGCGGGATCCTGGTACACCATCGACGCCTCGCTGGCGCGGAAGTGTTGCAGCTCGGCCGTCGACATGCCGGTCACGTCGTTGCCACCCACCATGACACGCCCGCCGACGATCTTGCCGTTGCGGGGCAGGTAGCGGAGCGCTGCATAGGCGGTGGTCGACTTGCCGCAACCGCTCTCGCCGACGAGTCCGTACGCCTCGCCCTGGGCGATGCTGAACGACACGCCGCGCAGCACGGCGCGGTCGACGCCACGCACGGTGTAGACGACTTCGAGGTCCTCGACTGCCAACGCGGCTTCGACGGTGGTGCTTGCGGTGCTCATCGTGGCGTCGCTCATGAGGCCTCCAGGACCGACTGCACGGAATCGGCGATCAGGTTGACGGCGATGACCAGGCTGGCGATGGCCAACGCCGGGAAGAACGTGGTCCACCAGATCCCCGCGCTGAGCGAGACGTACCCCTCGCTCACCTGCGCACCCCAATCGGGCGACGGTGGCGGCGGGCCTGCACCGAGGAACGACAGCGTGGCCACCGTGAACACGGCGTAGCCGACGCGCACGGTGAGCTCGACGATGATCGGGCCCGACACGTTGGGCAGGATCTCGCGGAACATGATGAACCCCGACGATTCGCCGCGCAGCTTGGCCGACGTCACGTAGTCGAGGTCGCGCTCTGCCAGCACCGCCGAGCGCACAGTGCGGGCCACGACCGGTGTGAACAGCACCGACACGACGCCGAGCACCACCCACGCCGAGTTGCCGAGCGTCGTGATGGCCAGCAGGGCGATGAGGATGACGGGCAGCGCGAGGAAGGCCTCGACGATGCGGCTGAGCACGTTGTCGAGGCGCTTGCCGATGTAGCCCATCAGCAGGCCGAGGATCACACCGAGCACCACGCCGATGACGGCGGCCAAGGGGGCGATCTTGAGCACGTCGCGTGCGCCGGCCATGACCCGCGACAGCACGTCGCGGCCGGTCTTGTCCGTCCCGAACCAGAAGTCGGACCCGGGCGACAGGTGCGGGGTGGAGCGGAAGTCGAGCGGGTCGTGCGGGGTGATCCGTTCGCCCATGATGGCGCAGAACACCCAGACCGCCACGATGGTGTTGCCGATGATGAACGCCGGCCGGCGGCGGATGAGCCGCCAGTTCTCGCGACGCGCCTGTTTGCGCTCGCTCATGCCCATCGCGACAGCCTCGGCCGCCACCGGTGATGGTGGTCCGGCCGACGGCCCGGCAATGATGGCGTCCGGATCGATCATGACGAGGTCTCCAGTCGGACGCGAGGGTTGAGCGCCGCGATGAGCAGGTCGGCGAGCAGCGTCGACACCATGTAGATGATGCCGATCAGCAGCACTGCGCCCTGCAGCACGGGGATGTCGCGGGTCTTGGCGGCCACCAGCATCGTCGAGCCGAGGCCGGCGTAGTTGAAGACCTTCTCGACGCCGATGATGCCGCCGAACAGGTAACCGATCTGCACGCTGATGACCGTGATCGTGGGGGCGAGCGCATTGCGCAGGATGTGGCCGCGCATCACCTGGCCCTTCGAGAGGCCCTTCATCGTGGCGGTTCGTGCGTAGTCGGACTGCAACGACTGGATGACGCCGGCGCGGGTCATGCGCGCGAGGTAGCCGAAGTAGGCGATGGCCATCGCGAGTGCCGGCATGATGAGGTACTGGAGCTGGTCGATCGGCGACGTGCCCGGCGGCGGGTTGGCGAAGACCTTGCCGATCTTCCAGTGCACGCAGAAGATCGACAGCAGCACCGCAGCAGTGACGAACTCGGGGATCGAGCTCGAGGCCAAGCCGACGTTGACGATGACGCGGTCGGTGGCCTTGTCCTGGCGGCGGGCGGCGATGATGCCGGCAGCGATCGAGATCGGGATGGTGATGAGGAACGCCAGCAGGGCCAACTTGCCCGAGCGGAACAGCGCCGGGAAGATCACGTCGGTGACCGCTGAGCCGCTCGCGTACGAGTCTCCGAAGTCGAGGGTCACGATGTTCTTGATCGACGTGATGTACTGCTCGAGCAGCGGCTTGTCGGTGCCGAGGCGGGTGTTGAACGCATCGACCTCGCTCTGCGGTGCGAACGGGCCGAGGATCTTGCGACCGATGTTGCCGGGCAGCACGTTGACGATCGCGAAGACGATCGTGGCGAGCAGCCACAGGGTGATCAGGGCAGAGACGAGTCGTCTCATCAGGTAACGACGCATGCGGTCCCCTCGTCAGCGTGGTCGGGATGTGCTCCGTGTGTGAAAACACCGACGGGCCGAGCTGCCACGCTGCAGCCCGACCCGTCGGTTCGTCCGAAAGGACGGATCAGGCCGTGAAGCCTGCGGTACCGCAGTAGAAGTGGCCGAGGCCGGTGCCGACGACGCCGCTGACGGTGTTCCGGACGGCGTACAGGTAGTCGTAGAAGTACGGGATGACGTACGGCACGTCCTCGTTCGCGATGGTCTGGACCTTGGTGATGGCGGTCTTGCGTCCCTCGAGATCGAGCGCTGCCTGGTACTCGGCCACCGCGGCGCGGAACGGCTCGCTGATGTAGTGCGCCGAGTTCCACTCGCCGGTCGCGTACGCCTTGACGAGGTACACGTCGGGGGTGCCACGGTTGCCGTAGTCGACGATGCCGAACTCCTCGCCGCCGTCGCATCCCGCCGGCTCGGTGGGCGAGTCGTACACCTTGCACCAACGGTCGTAGAAGGTGTCGGTGCTCTCGATGTTCAGCGTGATGTCCATGCCGATCTCCTTGAGCTGGCTCTGGATGAGCTCGGCCAACTGCGGGATCTCGAGGAGCGTCGGCGCATGCAGGGTGACGGCGAGGCCCTCCTTGCCGGCCTCCTTCAGCAGTGCCTTGGCCTTTTCGATGTCGCGCTCGCGCTGGGCGGGCGCGGCGGCGTCGTAGAAGGGGAAGGCCGAAGCGATCGGGTGGTCGTTCGCGACCTGGCCCTTGCCCTGGAGGATGGTGTCGACGAGCGCCTGGCGGTCGAGGCCGAGTGCCACGGCCTGGCGCACCCGGACGTCCGTGAAGTTGCCCTCGCGGGTGTTCATCCAGAGTTGGCGATGGGCTGCACCGGTGATGCTCTCGATGTTGAGCGACGTGTCGGCGAAGACCGCTTCGCCGCCGACGACCGAGAAGCCGACGATCGCATCGACCGCACCGCCGAGGAGACCGTTGACGATGGTGGCGATGTCGTCCGAGAACACGAACTCGACGGCGTCGAGGGCCGGCGTGCCGCCCCACCAGCTGTCGTTGCGGACGAAGGTGGCGCCCGTCGCGACGTCGAACTTGTCGAGCTTGAACGGACCCGTGCCCGCGGGGCGCTTGTCGAGGAGGGTGCCGACCTCGTAGTCGGCAGGCGTGATGACCGACTGGGGGTTGTAGATCGACATCTGGTACGGGAACTGGCCGTCGGCAGCGAGGAGCGTGATCTCGACGGTGAAGTCGTCGATCGCCTTGGCGGCGCCTGCCTCGAGCGAGGCAGCGAGGTTGCCCCCAGCGAGGCGGTCGACCGTGGCCACGACGTCGGCTGCCGTGAACGGCGAGCCGTCGTGCCAGGTGACGCCCTGGCGCAGCGTGAAGGTCCACGCACTGCCGTCGGCGTTCGGCTCCCACGACTCGGCCAGCATCGGAGCGAGAGCGGCGCCGTCGCCCTTGCCACAGAGGTATTCGAACGACGTCGCGATGAGCGTGTAGGTGCCCACGTTGTCCATGGCCACCGGGTCGAGCGGGCTGCCGGGGCGCTGGTTGCCCACCTTCAGCGTGCCGCCCTGCTTGAAGCCGCCGGCCGGTGCGGCCGTGGTGTCGGTGCCGCCACCGGTCTCGCCCGTCGTGGTGTCACTCGTGGAGGTCGTCTCGTCGCTGCCGCAGGCTGCGATGACGGAACCCATGAACGCTGCGCTGAGGCCGACGACGCTGCCCTTGACGAGGAAGGACCGGCGCGACAGCGCGCCGGACGCGAAGTCGTCGATGACGCCCGCTTGCAGCGGACCCCTGCTGTTGCGAAGCTTGTCGAAGAGTGAAGTCATGAGTCGGATCCCCCCGGGTGATGGTGCGACACCCTCATCTGGGTATCGGCGTTGCGCGACCGTACTGTCCGCCACTCGTTCGGTCAACGACCGAAGGGTCAGATCGGTACGATCGTTCCGCGATAGGTTGCCTCCGCTCCCCACCGACGACCGTGTGCCGAGCCGAGGAGGACCAGATGACGATCGACGGGCCCACGGAGACACGGCGGCGCAGCGGCGGTCGAGCCGCCCGGGTGTCGGCACGAACGGGAGCCACCTCCGGGCCAACGGCGCCCGCCTTCATTCGTCGTGAGATGCCGCCATATGCACTGCTCGGCGAGGAAGGTCTCGCGCTCGTGGAGTCGAAGGCCGATCGCCTGCTCGCCGACGTCGGTATCGAGATCCGTGACGACGCCGAGTCGTTGCGGCTCTTCCGCGATGCGGGGGCCACGGTCGACGGCATCACGGTGCGGTTCGATCCAGGTCACGTCCGGGCGTTGTGCTCGACGGCGCCGACCGTCTTCACCCAGCATGCCCGGAACCCGGAACGGTCGATCGAGATCGGTGGCGACAACGTGGTGCTCGCGCCCACGTACGGCTCGCCGTTCGTCCGTGACCGCCGATCGGGTAGGCGGTACGCGACCCTCGAGGACTTCCAGAACTTCGTGAAGCTGTCGTACGCCACGCCGTGGCTGCACCACTCCGGAGGGACGGTGTGCGAGCCCACGGACATCCCGGTGAACAAGCGGCACCTCGACATGGTCTACAGCCACCTCCGTCTCAGCGACAAGGCGTTCATGGGATCGGTCACCGCGCCGGAGCGCGCCGCTGATTCGATCGACATGGCGCGGATCGCATTCGGCGCCGACTTCGTCGACGAGCACTGCGTCATCCTCGGCAACGTCAACGTGAACTCGCCGCTCGTGTGGGACGCGACAATGACCGGCGCGCTGAAGACGTACGCCGCCGCCAACCAGGCCCCGGTCGTCGTGCCGTTCATCCTCGGTGGTGCGATGGGGCCCGTCACGACCGCCGGTGCCGTGGCGCAGGCCCATGCCGAGACGATGGTCGGTGTCGCTCTGGGCCAGCTCGTGCGTCGTGGGTCGCCGGTGATCTACGGCAACTTCCTGTCGTCGATGGCGTTGCGCAGCGGGAGCCCCACCTTCGGCACGCCCGAGCCGGCGATCGGCTCGTTGGTCGTCGGACAACTCGCCCGGCGAGTCGGACTGCCGCTGCGGTGCTCGGGCGCGTTCACGTCGTCGAAGGTCGCCGATGGCCAGGCGATGCAGGAGTCGGCCGTGTCGATGATGGCTGCGCTGCTGTGCGGGGCGAACTTCATCCTGCACTCGGCGGGCTGGCTCGAGGGTGGGTTGGCGATGGGGTACGAGAAGTTCATGATGGACCTCGACCTGTGCGGTGCGGCGCACACCTACCTCAAGGGCCTTGATCTCGACGATGACCAGTTCGCCCTCGACGGCTTCGCCGAGGTCGGCCCCGGCAAGCATTTCTTCGGCAGTCAGCACACGTTGCGCCACTATGAGACCGCGTTCTACGAAGCGGCGCTCAGCGACAACTCGAGCTTCGAACAGTGGCGCGACGCCGGCGAGCAGGACAGCGAGACCCGTGCAGAGGCCCTGTGGCGATCGACGCTCGAGTCGTACGAGGCGCCGCCGATCGACGTGGCCGTCGACGAGGCGCTCCGCGAGTTCGTTGCCCGACGCAAGGCCGAGCGCCCCGACCAGTGGTACTGACCGTGTCGGCCGACGACCCGCTCCTCGCACCGTTCGACCTCGGGCGGTTGCGCCTGAAGAACCGTGTGATCAGCACGTCGCACGAACCCGCGTACTCCGAGGACGGCATGCCGAAGGACCGGTACCGGGCCTACCACGTCGAGAAGGCCAAGGGTGGCCTGGCGATGACGATGACGGCGGGCACCGCGGTGGTGTCACCGGACAGCCCACCTGCGTTCGGGAACCTGCATGCCTACGCCGACGAGATCGTGCCCTGGATCAGGCGGATGACCGACGAGATCCACGAGCACGACTGCGCCGCGATGATCCAGATCAGCCATCTCGGCCGTCGCACCGGGTGGGGCCAGGACGATTGGCTGCCGGTCGTGGCGCCGTCGGCGTTGCGAGAGCCCGCCCACCGGGCACATCCGAAGGCTGCGGAACACTGGGACATCGACCGCATCGTCGGTCACTATGCCGACGCGGCCGAACGCATGCAGGCCGGCGGCATGGACGGCGTCGAGGTCGAGGCGTACGGGCACCTCCTCGACCAGTTCCTCTCTCCCGCCACCAACCATCGCACCGACGAGTACGGCGGCTCGTTCGAGAACCGGCTGCGATTCCCCCTCCGCGTCCTGCAGGCGATCCGAGACCGCGTCGGGCCCGACTTCGTGGTGGGTGTGCGCATGGTCGTCGACGAGCAGCTCGACGAGGGGATCGACGAACCGACCGGCGTCGCGGTGCTGCGGCGGCTGGCCGACGCCGGGCTGATCGACGTCGTCAACGTCATCCGCGGCACCATCGTGAACGATGCGGCGCTCGCCGAGGTGATCCCGTTGCACGGCATGCGGTCGGCCCCCCACCTCGACTTCGCCGGCTCCGTCCGCGCCCAGACGGGCCTGGCCGTCATGCATGCGGCAAAGATCGACGACGTCGCGACCGCCCGCCACGCCGTCCGCGAGGGCAAGCTCGACCTCGTCGGCATGACTCGTGCGCACCTCGCCGATCCGCACCTGGTCCGGAAGATCCGGATCGGCGCCGAGGCATCGATCAGGCCCTGTGTCGGCGCCACGTACTGCCTCGACCGGATCTACCAGTCCGGCGAGGCGTTGTGCATCCCCAACGCGGCCACCGGCCGCGAGCTGACCATGCCGCACCA
>JBEGOE010000374.1:0-3250 GCA_041182165.1 Actinomycetota bacterium | reverse complement strand
CGACGTCCTCGTCCTCGATGGTGATGACGCGCTGGCCAATGGCGCGACCGCCGGCCAGGGCGACAGCGAGGTCGTCTGCAGTGTCCTTCGCGAGGCTCGCCAGCGCCGAGGCGGTGACGTTCTCGTAGCGGGGCGTGGTGACAGCGACCAGTTCGACGTCGGCGCTGGCTCGCGCGGCGAGCCAGCAGCCCTGGTCCACGGCGGCCAGCGAGACCTCGGAGAAGTCGACGGGGACGATCACGGTGTCGATGCTCATGGTGCCAGTGTGCCCTGCTCCACCTGCCGTCACCAGGGCCTTGTGACCCACTCGTCCGCCGGGTGACGAGTGATCCCGCCGCCCCGCCGCGACCGTGATCAGGCGATGTCGCGCCAGGCAGCGAGGCGCTCGGCGCTGTCGTCGCCGGGCACGGCAAGCTGGCACACGACGCGCAGCGCCGGCCACTCGCTCGGCGTCAGCTGCTGGTACTCGAACACCAGTGCACCGGCGCGGGGGTGGTCGTAGCTGCGGAGCCTGGTCTGGAACTGGGCGACGTCGGCCTGTGGCCACCACTCGGCGAACTCGGGGCTCGCGACGCGGAGCCGCTCGACGAGCTCCACCACCTGGGCGTCGGCGCGCAGCGCGGCCGTGCCGGCGCGGAACTCGGCCATGGTCCGGCGCGCCTGGACCGGCCAGTCGGCGATGAGCGCTCGTGCGCTCGGTTCGGCGAACATCGCCCACAGCAGGTTGCGTTCGGCGCCCTCGAGCGCCTCGATGCCCGAGTAGAGGCGGGCCTGCGACTGGTTCCACGCCAGGAACTCCCATCGCGGGCCGAGGACGTAGGCCGGAGCCGGCTCCATCGACGTGATCAGGCGGACGAGTGCGTTCGGCGCCTCCTCGACCGTGCTGACGGTGCTCAGCGATCCGGCGGTGGTTCGTGCTGCGAGGGTGTGGAGGTGGTGGCGTTGAGCGTCATCGAGCCGCAGCGCTCGGGCGAGTGCCTGGAGCACGTCGTCGGACGCGTTGATCGGGCGGCCCTGCTCGAGCCAGGTGTACCAGGTGACCGACACGCCGGCGAGCATCGCGATCTCCTCGCGGCGCAAGCCGGGTGTTCGACGGGCGCGGCCCGGTGGCAGGCCGACGTCGGCAGGTGTGAGCGCGTCGCGTCGGGCCCGCAGGAAGGCAGCCAGATCGTCGCGCTGGTTCACGTCATCCGCCGTTGGCGGCCGGCACCCAGGTCCGGCAGGGCTGCGAGCGGAGCGAACCGCACGCGGGTGGGGCCGGCTTCGGCACGTCGATGCCGGGCAGGACCGAGAGGACGAGCGCCGACGGGTGTGCCGCGTCTCGCGCCACCGTGACGGTCTCGCCGTCACTGATCGTCTCGAACTCCCACACCGGCCGGTTGTTGCCCGGCGCGTCGATGGTGAGGCGGATGCGGCTGCCGGCCCGGAACGGGTGACCCATGGGGAACAGCTCGACGCGCACGGGGGTGAACGCGCCTCCGCCCGGCAGATCTGCCGCGTCTGCCTCGAGGCCGGTATGCACCGGGCGCAGCGGGGTGGAGGCGGCTTCATCGAGTGCGCGCCGGCTGGTACGGAGCCAACCGCTCTGCACGTAGATCTCGGAGCCGTCGGCCCGCACCTCGGACACGGTGACCTCGAGGTCGGTGTCGGGGCTCGTCGCCGAGATCCAGAGGTCGACCGATCCGGTGCCGAGCACCATCGTGTCGGCGGTCAGGGGTGCTGTGACGAAGCCGAGGCCCGTGCCGTCCGGCAGCGGCTTCCAGTCGTACGTCGCGCCGGCCTTCCAGATGTCCGACCCGTTGCCGGTGTAGTACGTGGCGGGCAGGGCGGCCGGGTCGGCCGTGTACGAGTCGTCGCCGTCGCCGGCGGCGGGTGGCTCGGGGACGAGTGTCCCGCCGGTGCCGAGGTACCACGTGGTGGCGACCGCAGCGGGTGCAGGGTACGACGGCAGCTCGATCGTGAAGTTCGGCTCGGGGGCGCCGGGAGTGAAGCCGTCGGCCGCCCCCTGCTCGACGAGCACGCGCACGGCAGGCTCGTCCTCGAAGGCCTGCAGCGCCTGCTCGTAGGTGTTGCCCGCGAACCGGTCGGTGAACGGGGCGACCCGGTCGACCGCGAAGATCGCCTGGGCGAGCGTCGGCGCGATCGCGTTCGGTGCCGTCATCGACGGCACGGTCTTCGCGATGTAGAGCTGCAGGAACTCGGCGTAGCGCTGGAACACCGGCGGGCTGAGCGACTCGGTGTGGCCACCGTTCACGAGGGTCGTGAAGACGTGGGGTGCCGAGGTGAAGCGGTCGAGCATCGCCGGGAAGTGCCCGCCCGTCTGCTCGTCCTGCCAGGCGCCGGCGATGAAGACCGGCACCTCGATGCGGTCGACGAACGTCCTGGGCGCGAGCGGGCCGCCGAGCGTCGGGTCGTAGAAGGGGTTGGCCTTGATCTCGGCCAGCAGGTCGGGGTTCTGGAGCCGCAACTCCTGGTTGTCGGCGCAGACCTCGTCGCCGCCGTCGGCCCGCTCCTTGCTCCATCCCTGGCCGTACACCTTGGCGCTGTCGAACCGTTCCTGCGCCCATCGCACGGCGAAGCCGGTGTTCAGGATGCCGCCGGGGTAGAGGGTCGACGTGTAGCTGTCGTCGAGCACCGACAGGGGTGTGATCGCTGCGAGGCTCGGCGGCTGTGTGGCAGCGACGAAGAGCTGGCTGATGCCGGGGTACGAGATGCCGACCATGCCGACCTCGCCGTCGAGCACCCACGGCTGCGCGGCAACGGCCTCGACGACGTCGTAGCCGTCGAGGCTCTGCACCGTCTCGAAGTACTGGAACGAGCCACCGCTGCAGCCCGTGCCCCGCATGTTCACGCCCACGTAGGCGAAGCCCAATGCGCTGTAGATCTGGGCGAACGTCGAGTCGGCTGGGTTGCTGGGCGAATACCCGCTGTACTCGACCACCGTCGGGTAGGGGCCCTTGTCGGCCGGTCCGGGCAGCACGACGTTGGCGCTGAGCGTCGTGCCGTCGCGGGTGGTGATGTAGCCGAACCCGCCCGCGGGCAGGTCGCCCTGGTCGGCGTACAGCGACGGGTCGGGGATGTCCTCGACGGAGGCGACGACGAACGGTTCGCTCTCGGCGGTGGCGG
Source organism: Actinomycetota bacterium (assembly GCA_041182165.1). Taxonomy (GTDB): domain Bacteria; phylum Actinomycetota; class Acidimicrobiia; order Acidimicrobiales; family Ilumatobacteraceae; genus VFMC01. The sequence continues at coordinate 124 of JBEGOE010000374.1, read as the reverse complement.
ACCGCACCACGTAGCCGTCGCCCGGTGCGAGGTTGCGCCACATGAGGGCACCCTGCTCGTCGACCGTGCCGCTGGTGGAGGTGCCGTCGGGTGCGACGACCGTGAGCTCGGCGCCGGGATCGGC
>JBEGOE010000373.1:0-3783 GCA_041182165.1 Actinomycetota bacterium | reverse complement strand
GCGCCGGCCGGGGCAACCGCACCGGCGAACGCCGCGTCGGGTGCCCCGCCGGGATGGGTCGTGTTCACCATCAACGCCGGCGGCGAGGCGCTCGGCGGCTCACCGCCCGCCTCCATGGCTGGCGTCTCGATGGGCGACGCCGGGCCACCAGCGGCCATCACGGCCCCGGCGGCCCTCGGATCGGAACCGAAGAGGCCACCGCCGAGCACGGCGATCGGCGTCGGCCGGGGCAGCTTCTCGGCAGCCTGGACGAGGGCCCGACCGAACTCGGCAGCCGAGTAGCGATCGGCCGGTTCGGGGCGGCCGGCCCGCTCGAGCACGGCGGCGAGCGGACCGAGGTCGGCAGACACCGGCATCAGCTTGTCGAGGCGCCCCGACAGGGTGGCGACGGTCGAATCACCGACGAACGGCAACTGCCCGGTGACCGCCTCGAGCACGCACAGGCACAGCGCATAGACGTCGCTGGATGGCACGGCAGCCTGCCCGCGGGCCTGCTCTGGCGAGGCGTACTTCGCTCGATCGATGTTGAGCCGGCCGGGGTCAGCCCACTGGTCATCGGCGGCCAGGTGGCCGAGGCCGAGGTCAGCGACGCGCAGAAGGCCGTCGGCCCCGAACATGAGCGTGGTCGGCCGGATGTCGGCATGGACGAGCCCGGCCCGGTGAGCGATGTCGAGCGCGCGGCAGACGTCGAGACCCACCACCACCGCCTGCGAGGGTGTGAGCGTGCGGCCGCGGTCGCGCAGGTCGCGGAGGCTGCCACCCGTGAGGTTCTCGGTGACGACGAACCGCACCTCGTGCCCGTTCCAGGTGGCACTGCCATGACGGAGGACCTCGGCCAGATTGGGGTGGCGGATGGACGCCACCCGCGGCATGGTCTCGTCGAACCGCTGCACGAAGCCGGGCAGCGCGCAGACGTCCGGGTGGACGATCTTCACCGCAACGGTCCGTTCGTCGAGCACGTCGACCGCCTCGAACAGCGCCACGTCGAGGCCGGTGCCGCGCCGACCGAGGAGCCGGTACCGACTGGCGAAGAGCCGGTCCGCCGGTGCTCCCGAAGGGCCTGCCGAGGGTAGGTCGAGGTCACTCATCTGGAGTTGGGACGCTAGCCGCTGCCCTTCGCCGAACGGGCGCGAGTCGAGCACTGCCCACCTCATCGTGTGACGCTCATCGGGTGTCACCCATCACACGTCCCGTGCACCCCCTTCGGCCGGCCTGCCGGTGGAATCGGTGCGGTGCTGGGCGAGACTGTGGTCCGTGCGTGCACCTCGCCCCCGCAAGCGGATCGACGTCAAGCTGCTGCTGGCCAGCCTCGGCATCGCGGCCGGGCTCGTCCTCATCCTCGTCGGCGTGCGCAGCTCGGTCACCGGTCGCGAGCAGCTCGGGCTGCCGCCCGAGATCGAGTCGGTCGATCCCATCAGCGGCGCGACGCAGGTGCTGCAGCAGACCCGGGTGTTCGTCGACATGATCGACGGCTACGAGGGCGTGCTGGTGATCGACGGCGTGGAGCTGCCGACCGTGTCGCTCGACGACATCTCGAAGGCGCCACCCGGCCTCGGTGAGGGCGAGCAGATCGAGGTGCCCGAGGGTGCTGTCTTCGAGCCGGGCAACGTCACCCTCACGTACACCCCCGAGGAGGGCGCGATCGTCGGCCCGTTCGACACGGGCACGCACATCGCCGAGGTCATCTACTGGAAGAGCGAAGACGGCCGCCAGAAGGCGCGCTCGTACACCTGGTCGTTCTACGTGGTGTGACTGATACCGGTGTGATCGATGCCGGTGTGATCGATGCCGGCTGACGTCGCTGCGGTGGGCAGCTCGCCGGTCTCGAGGAGTTGCACGAACCCGGCCTCGTCGAGGATCGGCACGCCGAGGTCGGTCGCCTTGGTGAGCTTGCTCGCCCCCGGCTCGGCTCCCACCACGACGGCGAAGGTCTTCGCGCTGACGCTGCCGGGGCTCTTGCCGCCGCGCCCCTTGATCGCTGCCTCGGCCTCGTCGCGGGTGAACCGCTCGAGCGAACCGGTCACCACGATCGCTCGGCCCACGAGGTTCTGCGGAAGTCGGCTCACCTCGACCTTGCCGAACTCGACACCGGCGGCGCGGAGCTTCTCGATCATCCCGCGGTTCCCAGGGTGGTCGAACCAGCGGACGATCGAGGCGGCGATGGTGGGCCCGACGCCGTCGGTGGTGGCGAGGTCGGCCTCGGATGCCTGCATGACAGCATCGAGGTTGCCGAAGGCCCGGCTGACGCTCTCGGACGCCGACGGCCCGAGGCCCTTGATGCCGAGCGCCGTCAGCAGCCGCGGCAGTGGGCGGTCCCTCGACGCGGCGATGCCGGCCACCAGCTTCTCGGCGCTCATCCGCCCGAAGCCATCGAGCTCGAGCAACTGGTCGACGGTGACCGTGAAGATGTCGGCCGGGTCGTGGACGAGGCCGGCGTCGCTGAGCTGGAACACCGTGCGCTCGCCCAGACCCTCGATGTCCATGGCGCCACGCGACGCGAAGTAGATGATGCGCTGGTCGCGCTGGAACGGGCAGCCCGCCTCGACGCAGCGGGTGTCGGCCTCGCCGGGCAGGCGCACGAGCTCGGTGCGCAACTCGCACGGGCAGGTGGTCGGGAACGTCCACGGCGGCGTGCCGTCGGGGCGCAGCGAGAGCACCGGCCCGACGACCTCGGGGATGACGTCGCCGGCCTTGCGCACGATGACCGTGTCGCCCGGGCGGACGTCCTTGATCCGCACCTGGTCCTCGTTGTGGAGGGTGGCCATGCTGACGGTCGACCCACCGACGAACACGGGCTCGAGCACGGCGAACGGCGTGGCCCTACCGGTACGGCCGATGGAGACCTGGATGTTCCGGAGCACGGTGGTGCGCTCCTCGGGCGGGAACTTGTAGGCGATCGCCCAGCGGGGTGCCCGCGACGTGAAGCCGAGCAGCTCGCGCTGCGCGAGCGAGTCGACCTTGGCCACCGCGCCGTCGATCTCGTACAGCAGGTCGTGACGGTGCTCGACCCAGTGTTGACAGAAGCGGTACACGTCGTCGAGGGACGCGACGCGCATGATCTCGGGGTTGACCGGGAAGCCGAGGCCCGCGAGGAAGTCGAGGGTCTCGTGGTGCGTGGTGAACTCGGGGCCGCCCACGACCTCACCGAGCTGGTAGCTCCAGAAGCTCAGCTCGCGCGACGCCGTGACGCGAGGGTCCTTCTGGCGCAGGCTGCCGGCCGCGGCATTGCGTGGGTTGGCGAACCGCTGCTGGCCGGCGGCGAGCGTCCGCTCGTTCAACGCCTCGAAGCTCGACAGCGGCATGTAGATCTCACCACGCACCTCGACCACGGAGGGCGAGCCGGACGGCAGCTGCTTCGGGAGGGCCGCGATGGTGGCGACGTTGGCGGTGACGTCCTCACCGACGCGGCCGTCACCCCGGGTGGCGGCCTGCACGAACCGACCATCCTCGTATCGGATGCTGATCGCAAGGCCGTCGATCTTCAACTCGCAGACGAACTCGGCGACGTCGCCGCCGAGGCCCTTCGCCACGCGCTCGCCCCAGGCGGTCAGCTCGGCGGTGTCCATCGCGTTGTCGAGGCTCGTCATGGGCACACGGTGCTCGACCGGCGCGAAGGTGGCACCGAGCGGCGCTGCACCCACGGCGCGCGTGGGCGAATCAGCGGCGGCGAGCTCGGGGTGCTGCGCCTCGATGGTGCTCAGCTCGCGGACGAGTTGGTCGTACTCGGCATCGCTGATCTCGGGTGCGTCGAGGCCGTAGTACCGCTCGTTGTGGTGACGGATG
>JBEGOE010000372.1:0-3918 GCA_041182165.1 Actinomycetota bacterium | reverse complement strand
GAGGGCTGCGAGCGCGACCCGCTGGGTGAGCTCGTGCAGGTGCTCGGGCAGCGGGCGACCGGGCCGGTCGCGGAACAGGATCGAGACGAGGAGGTTGGTGTCGGCCGGCGCATCCCACCGGCGGTCGAGGCGGCCTCGGCCTGCCGTCTGGTGGCGCGCCACGAGCACCGAACCATGCGGCGCGCCTGCAGCGACAGCGGTGTCGAGAAGGTCGGCATTCGTGCTGCCGGTCTCGTCGACGATGCGGATGTGCCACCCCTCCGACACTCCGATCCGTGCAGCGAGTTCGCGCCATGTGGCATCGACGGCATCCATTCGGCAAGTATTGCCAGTCGTGCTGAAGAAGATCCTGATCGCCAACCGTGGAGAGATCGCCGTCCGAGTCATTCGGGCCGCCCGTGAGATGGGCATCGCCACGGTGGCGGTGTACAGCGAACTCGACCGAGACGCCCTGCATGTCCGCCTCGCCGACGAGGCCTATGCCCGCGGTGGGCAGACCGCCGCCGAGAGCTACCTCAACACCGAGGCCATCCTGAACGCCATCGAGCAGAGCGGCGCCGACGCTGTGCACCCCGGCTACGGCTTCTTCAGCGAGAACGCCGACTTCGCCCGGGCGATCATCGCCAAGGGCGTCGCGTTCATCGGGCCGCCGCCCGCGGCGATCGACGAGATGGGCGACAAGGTCAGCTCGCGCAAGGCCGCCCAGCGCGGTGGTGCGCCGATCGTGCCCGGCACCACCGAGTTCATCACCTCGGCCGACGAGATCCTGGCGTTCGGCAACGAGCACGGCTGGCCGCTCGTCATCAAGGCCGCCTATGGCGGTGGCGGGCGCGGCATGAAGGTCATCCGCTCTGCCGACGAGGTGCAGGAGGCCATGGACAGCGCGAAGCGCGAAGCCAAGGCGTTCTTCGGTCGCGACGAGATCTACATCGAGCGCTATCTCACCTGGCCGCGCCACGTCGAGGTCCAGATCGTGGGCGACCAGTTCGGCGAGGTCGTGTGGGTCAGCACACGCGACTGCTCGGCCCAGCGCCGCCACCAGAAGCTCATCGAGGAGGCCCCCTCGTACGGCATGGCACCCGGCATCGAGGAGGCCATGGGCGAGGCGGCCATCAAGGCGGCCAAGGCCGTCGGCTACTTCAACGCCGGCACCGTCGAGTTCATCTACCAGGACGAGGAGTTCTTCTTCCTCGAGATGAACACCCGCCTCCAGGTCGAGCACCCGGTCACCGAGATCATCACCGGCATCGACCTCGTCGAGTGGCAGATCCGCGTCGCCAGCGGCGAGCGCCTGCCGATGACGCAGGCCGAGGTCGCCGAACAGCGCCGCGGGCACGGCATCGAGGTCCGCATCAACGCCGAGAACCCGGCCGGCGGCAAGTTCCTCCCCTCGCCCGGCACGATCACCAAGCTCGTCCCCACCGACGGCTTCGGCGTCCGCTGGGACGGCGGGTACGAGACCGGCGACACGATCAGCCAGTACTACGACAACCTCGTCGGCAAGCTGATCGTGTGGGGCAAGGACCGCCCGACGGCGATCGCCCGCACCATTCGTGCGCTCAAGGAGATGGTCGTCGAGGGTGTGGCCACCACCATCCCGGCCGACATCGCGATCCTCGAGCACCCCGACTTCCAGGCGATGCTGCACTCGACGAAGTGGGTCGAGGAGAAGCTCGACCTGTCGAACATCGGTGCGCCCGCAGCGTCGGCGCCGGCGGCCGAAGGCGAGGCGCTCGTGCAGCGCAACACCACGGTCGAGGTGAACGGCAAGCGCTTCGACGTGAAGATGTGGGTGCCCGACCTGCCCGTGGGCGTCGCCGTGGCAGGTAAGGCCGCATCGAAGAAGCCGGCCCGTGCGGCTGCCTCGGGTGGTGGCGCCGGTGGCGCCGGCTCGGGCAACGTCGAGGTGCCGATGCAGGGCACGATCGTGAAGATCCTGGTCGAGGTCGGCCAGGAGGTCGAGGTCGGTCAGGCGGTCGTCGTTCTCGAGGCGATGAAGATGGAGAACCAGATCACCGCCGACAAGGCCGGCACGGTGAAGGAGATCAAGGTCTCCCAGGGCGACACCGTCGGTGCCGGCGACGTCGTCGTCATCATCGCCTGACCCGACCCGACCGGTGCCAGCGGTTGGGAGACATGGGGCGACGCTCACCCTGCTCACCAGGCCCGGGTTCGGCGGTCGGCACGATTCGTCACTAGGTTCGACCCACTGGGGCAGGCTCGAGGGGGTTTCGTGGCACACGATCTGATCATCCGCAACGGCACGGTCGTCGACGGCACGGGGGCCGACCCCTTCCGGGCCGACGTCGCGATCGACGGCGAGCGGATCACCGCCATCGGCGACCTGTCAGCAGCCACCGCCACCCGTGAGATCGACGCGACCGGGCTCGTGGTGAGCCCCGGGTTCGTCGACCTGCACACCCATCTCGACGCACAGGTGGCGTGGGACCCGCTGATGACGTCGAGCTCGTGGCACGGGGTCACGACGGTGCTCATCGGCAACTGCGGCGTCACGTTCGCTCCGGTGGTGGCGGCCGACCGCACGTTCCTGGCCGAGATGATGGAGAGCGTCGAGGACGTGCCGCGCGACGCGATCCTCGAGGGCATGCCGTGGGACTGGGAGACGTACCCCGAGTATCTCGACTCGGTGCAGCGGATGCGGCCCGCCGTCAACATCGTCGGCATGGTCGGCCACTGTGCCGTCCGCTACAACGTCATGGGCGAGCGGTCGCTCGGCGATCAGCCCGCCACGCCGGCCGAGTTGGCACGCATGGCCGACATCGCGGCCGAGTCGGTGGCGGGTGGCGCGGTCGGCTTCTCGACGTCGCGCATCCTGCTGCACACCATCCCGGACGGCCGCTACGTGCCCGGCACGCTCGCCCCGCTCGACGAGTACCTGGCCATCGCCGACGGCATGAACGCCGCCGGCGGTGGTCTCTTCCAGTCCGTGAACGACTTCCCCAACAAGCCGGCCGACGAGATCACGCTGCTGCGTGAGATGGCCCGGTCGTGTGGCGACGTGCTGTTCTCCGGGGGCCCCGGCAACGGCGTCGGCACAGCCGGCGTCGAGATGTTCGGCACGTTCCTGGCCGACACGAACGCGAACGTCGGTCGCATCACCCTCGCCACCCAGACCCGACAGAGCGGCACGCTGTGCGGGCTGGCACAGGTGGCACCGGTGAAGGGCAAGCAGTGGAAGGCGCTGATGGCGCTGCCCACGCTGGCCGACCGCGTCGCGGCCCTGAAGGATCCGGCCACCCGCGCCGTGCTGGTCGATGAGGGCAAGGCGAAGGGCATGTGGTACGACCCCGAGCTCATCTACCCGCTCGGCACCGGCCCGTCCCCCGACTACAGCGAGACCGACGGCGTCTCGATCGCTCGGCACGCCGAGCGACTGGGCGTGCACCCGGTCGAGTTCGTCATCGACCGCCTCCTCGCGAGTGATGGCCGCGAACTGTTCAACACGTGGCTGTTCAGCCGCAACATCGAGGCGCTCGAGCAACTCATCACCTACGACCACGTCTACCCGGGCCTCGCCGACACCGGCGCACACGCAGGGCAGATCTGCGACGCCGACATGGCCACGCACTACCTGTCGTACTGGCACCGAACGCGCCGCCTCGTCGACCTCCCGCAGGCCGTCCACCGCCTCACCGGCATGCCCGCGCAGGTGTTGGGCCTGCAGGCGCGGGGCACCCTGGCAGTCGGAAATTTCGCCGACGTCAACGTGTTCGACATCGACGCGCTGGCATCCGAGCACCCACGGTTCGAGAACGACTTCCCCAACGGCGCCGGCCGCCTGAAGATCGGCTCACGCGGCTACGCAGCGACGCTGGTGAACGGCGCCGTCATCACCGAGCAGGGCGCCAACACGGGCGAGCGGCCGGGCCGGGTCATCCGCGAGTTCGCTCGCTCGTA
>JBEGOE010000371.1:0-3581 GCA_041182165.1 Actinomycetota bacterium | reverse complement strand
CGACGACGCCCAGCTCGGCGCCCGTGGCGGCGAGCTCGACGGCGGCCGGTGGCTGGAAGCCCTCGACACCGCGGAAGCTGAGCCGGCGGTCGCCGGGACGATCGGGGTCGTCCTCGGTGTCGACCACGATGATCTGGCCGGCCGTGAACTCCTTGTAGAGGATCTTCTCGCTGAGCGCGTCCTCGATCATGCGCTGGATCGCACGACGGAGCGGACGTGCACCGAGCTGCGGGTCGTAGCCCTTCTCGGCGAGGAGCTCCTTGGCGCTCTGCGTCAGCTCGACGCCGAGGCCCTGCGCCTCGAGCTGGGTGGTGAGGCGCTTGGTCATGAGGTCGACCATCTGCATCACCTCGTCGCGGGCGAGCTCGTGGAACACGATGAGCTCGTCGACACGGTTCAGGAACTCGGGGCGGAAGTGGCCCTTCAGCGCATCCATCACCTTGTCCTTCATGCGCTCGTAGGTCATCGCCGAGTCACCCTTGGTGAAGCCGACGTTGCCCTTGCGCAGGTCGCTCGAGCCGAGGTTCGAGGTCATGATGAGCACCGTGTTGCGGAAGTCGACCGTGCGGCCCTGGCTGTCGGTGAGACGACCTTCCTCGAGGATCTGCAGCAACGTGTTGAACACGTCGGGGTGCGCCTTCTCGATCTCGTCGAAGAGCACCACGCTGAACGGCTTGCGCCGCACGGCCTCGGTGAGCTGGCCGCCCTCTTCGTATCCGACGTAGCCGGGGGGCGAGCCGACGAGGCGGCTGACCGTGTGCTTCTCCATGTACTCGGACATGTCGAGCGCGATCAGCGAGTTCTCGTCGCCGAACAGGAACTCGGCGAGGGTCTTGGCGAGTTCGGTCTTGCCGACGCCGGTGGGCCCCAGGAAGATGAACGAGCCACTGGGGCGCTTCGGGTCCTTGAGGCCCGCACGGGTGCGGCGGACGCTCTGCGAGACCGCCTTGATGGCGTCCTCCTGGCCGATGATGCGCTTGTGGAGCTCGGCCTCCATGTCGAGGAGCCGGGCGGTCTCTTCCTCGGTGAGCTTGTAGACGGGGATGCCGGTCCAGATGCTGAGCACCTCGGCCACGGCCTCCTCGTCGACCTCGTCGAACAGGTCGACGCCGCTCGCCTTGACCTCGGCCTCCTTGGTGGCCTTCTCGTCGAGCAGCGCCTTCTCCTGGTCGCGCAGGCGGCCCGCCTCTTCGAAGCGCTGCTCCTCGACGGCCCGCTTCTTGGCTTCCTGGACGTCGGTGAGCTTGCCCTCGAGCTCCTTGAGGTCGGGGGGCGTGCCCATGCGCTTGATGCGCAAGCGGGCGCCGGCCTCGTCGATGAGATCGATCGCCTTGTCGGGCAGGTGGCGGTCGGAGATGTAGCGGTCGGAGAGGTTGGCCGCGGCCACGATCGCCTGGTCGGTGATGGTGACCCGGTGGTGTGCCTCGTACTTGTCGCGAACGCCCTTGAGGATCTCGATGGTGTGGACGAGCGTGGGCTCTTCGACCTTCACTGGCTGGAAGCGGCGCTCGAGCGCCGCGTCCTTCTCGAGGTGCTTGCGGTACTCGTCGAGTGTGGTGGCACCGATGGTCTGGAGCTCGCCACGGGCGAGCATCGGCTTCAGGATGCTGGCCGCATCGATGGCACCCTCGGCGGCACCCGCACCCACGAGGGTGTGGATCTCGTCGATGAACAGCACGATGTCGCCTCGCGTCTTGATCTCCTTGAGGACCTTCTTCAGGCGCTCTTCGAAGTCACCGCGATAGCGGCTGCCGGCGACGAGGGCGCCGAGGTCGAGCGTGTACAGCTGCTTGTTGCGCAGCGTGTCGGGGATGTCGTTCGACACGATCTTCTGGGCGAGGCCCTCGACGATGGCGGTCTTGCCGACGCCCGGCTCGCCGATGAGCACCGGGTTGTTCTTGGTGCGGCGGCTGAGGATCTGCATGACGCGCTCGAGCTCGCGCTCGCGGCCGATCATGGGGTCGAGCTTCTTCTCGCGGGCCAGCTGCGTGAGGTTGCGGCCGAACTGGTCGAGGATCTGGCTGTTGCCCTTGTCGGTGGCGTCTTCCTTCGGGGCCGATGCCGACGCCGACGACGATGCCTGCGGCTCGCCCTTGCCCTGGCCGCCCTGGTAGCCGGACAGCAGCTGGATGACCTGCTGGCGGACCCGGCTGAGGTCGGCGCCGAGCTTCACGAGGACCTGGGCGGCGACGCCCTCGCCCTCGCGGATGAGCCCGAGGAGGATGTGCTCGGTACCGATGTAGTTGTGGCCGAGCTGCAACGCCTCGCGGAGCGACAGCTCGAGCACCTTCTTGGCGCGAGGGGTGAACGGGATGTGGCCGGACGGCGACGAGCCACCCTGACCGATGATCTCCTCGACCTGGCTGCGGACAGCCTCGAGTGAGATGCCGAGCGATTCCAGCGCCTTGGCGGCGACGCCTTCACCCTCGTGGATCAGACCGAGCAGGATGTGCTCGGTTCCGATGTAGCTGTGGTTCAGCAGTCGTGCTTCTTCTTGCGCCAGCACGACCACTCGGCGAGCCCGATCGGTGAAGCGTTCAAACATGACCAGAGTGTACCGGCAGGGTCTGACAGCCACGTGTCGTGGCCCTGGGCCACACGCATCTGCCGTGGTGACACGTGTGACGGTGCTCGTGGGAATAACGCTGCGCAGGGCGCGTGTGACGGGAGCGACGCGAACATTCGCGACGCGCCGTTCGCCCTTGCCGGGTGACCTGACCTAGCGTGGCCCACATGGCTCAGCTGCCGTTCCTCTCCTTGCCGGGCATGGCAGCTGACATCGACCGCATCGAGACGGCCCTCGTCCAGTCCGTGCGCACCCCGGATGCGTACCTGAACGAGATCGCTTCGCACCTCATCGTCGCCGGCGGCAAGCGCCTCCGCCCGGTGCTCACGCTCGTGGCGGTCCAGATCGACGGCGGCCCGGCCACCGACGACGCGGTGCAGGGCGGCATCGCGTGCGAGCTCGTGCAGACCGGTTCGCTCTATCACGACGACGTGATGGACGAGGCGCCCACCCGCCGAGGGGTCGAGACCGTCAACGCCAAGTGGGGCAACCTCCAGGCGATCCTCGCCGGCGACTTCCTGCTGTCGCGTGCGTCCGAGATCGCGGCGTCGCTCGGCACCGAGGTGGCGGCGCTCCTCGCCCGCACCATCGGCCGCCTGTGCGAGGGCCAGATCGAAGAGCTGCGCCACACCTACAACCCGGCCCGGCCCGAGTCGTCGTACCTCGCCTCGATCGCCGGCAAGACGGCGTCGCTGTACTCGACGTCGGCTCGCATCGGCGGCATCGTCGCCGGCTTTGAGCGGCCCACCATCGACGCGCTCACCGAGTACGGCGAGTCGTTCGGCATGGTGTTCCAGATCGTCGACGACCTGCTCGACCTCACCGCCACCGACGACCAGCTCGGCAAGCCGGCGGGTCACGACATGGTCGAGGGCGTCTACACGCTGCCGGTGCTACGCACGCTGCAGAGCGGTGGCATCGCCGCTGCGTCGCTGCTCGACCTGCTCGGCAGGCCGCTCGAGCCGAGCGAGCGCGAGAAGGCGCTTGAGATCGTGCGTGCCCACGGCGGGGTCGC
>JBEGOE010000370.1:0-3760 GCA_041182165.1 Actinomycetota bacterium | reverse complement strand
GTGCCGTTCGTGCAGTGGCCGGCGCCACCCACTGCACTCATGCGCGCCGCGTACGGCGACCGGTTCTTCTACATCCTCTACTTCCAGCAGGTGGGGCCGCCGGAGGCCGAACTCGGCGCCGACCCGCGCCACTCGATGGCGAGCTTTCTGTACGGCGCGTCGGGCGCCGCCATGCGCGACCGGCCGGCGCCCACCGAGCTGCCGCCCATGGAGGGCACCGGCTTCCTCGACGTGATCGGCACCGACCACCCGGCTCTGCCGTTCATGGGGCCGGAGGGACCGTGGCTCACCGAGGCCGACCTCGACGTCTACGCCGACGAGTTCGGCCACTCCGGCTTCTTCGGACCGATCAGCTGGTACCGCAACTTCGACGTCAACTTCGAGCTCGTGCAGCACCTCGGCCCCGAGCGGCTGACGATGCCGAGCGCGTTCATCACCGGCGAGCTCGACGGCGTGAACCTGATGGACCCCACCGGGATCGAACGGATGCAGGCGCTGCTGCCCGACTTCCGTGGCGCCACGATCATCCCGGGCGCCGGGCACTGGGTGCAGCAGGAAGCGCCGCAGGCGTTCAACGACGCGCTGCTGGCCCACCTCCGCTCGCTCTGACCCGCCCGAAAACGCGAACTCGCGCCTGTGGTCGTGGCGGCCACGACGACAGGCGCGAGATCGGCGGAACGACTTAGCGCTGGTTGAGCTTGCTGAGCAGCCGCAGCAGCTCGAGGTACAGCCACACCAGGGTGATGAGCAGACCGAACGCAGCGAACCACTCCATGCCCTTCGGCAGCTTCTGCTCGGCGCCCTTTTCGATGAAGTCGAAGTCGAGCGCCAGGTTCATGGCGGCCAGGCCGGCGGCGAACAGGCTGAACGCGATGCCGAGCAGGCTCGGCTCGTTGATGAACGACGGCGTGGCCCCGAACAGGCTGAGCACCAGCGAGAAGAGGTAGAAGACCATCAGGCCGATGGTGGCGGTGATGATCGTGCGGCGGAACCGGTCGGTCACCTTGATGATCTGGGTGCGGTAGAGCACCAGCATCACGAGGAACACCCCCAACGTGGCGCCGACGGCCTGCATGACGATGCCGGACTGCCACTCGTTGTAGGCCTTCGAGATGGCACCGAGGAAGAACCCTTGGGCGACCGCGTAGACCGGGCCGAGCCACTTCGACATCATCGGCTTGAAGTGCACGGCGATGGCGCACACGAACCCGACGAGGATGCCGACGATGGCCAAGCCCGGCATCGGGGGCGTCTGTCCTGGGGGTGCGTCGGGGGTGGCATTCCAGCCGAACGCAGCCGACACGAGCAGGATGGCCATCAGTACGCCCGTGGCGGTGATGGTGCCACCGACGGTCATGACGCGGGGCGCCCACGACGAGATCGGGCCGTCGTCGATGGGAGTACGGGCCGGACCGAGCACCTGGGTGCTCGGTTCGGGGGCTGCCCAGCCGGCCTTCGAGGCCTCGCCGATCGCCTTGTCGTTCAGGAACGGGTTCGCCATCACATCCTCCTCAGGATGATCACACCGATGCGCGGTGACCGGGCACACGTTATCGGATGGGCATTCTCACGCGAGGTCGTGCGCGCTCGGTCCGTCCCACAGATCGATGTCGGGCGGGTCCGTCAGCAGGCCCGTGCACGAGCGGGCCATCTCGACCATCACGTCGCTGTCGAAGTGGGAGCGCTGGGCGGCGGGGTCGTCCCACTTCTGGATGAGCAGGTAGCGGCCGGGGTGCGTGACCGACGCGCAGAGGTCGACGTTGCGGCAGCCGGGCTGCATCCGCGTGAGGACGACGTACTTGGAGAGGACGGCGATCAGCGCAGCCGGGTCGGCCGCGTCGAAGCGCATCGTCACGATCGCCAGGTCGATGTCGTCGGCCACGGCTGGACAGTACAGCCGGGCGGGGTGACATCACGCCTGACACCAGCACCGATGACACCGGAAGCGATATCACAGGCATCGAGAATCACGATTGCCGATGGGGGTCCGAATGGTCCTCGACCGGTGTGGCGAAGTGCGCAGCGTCGATATCGTGAGCCGTTCAAGCAACCGAGGTCAGCCTCGGTCGCCGGTCCTTCGAGGAGCATCTGTGGCGAAAGATCGCGTGGAGCGAGACGAAGAAGATCTCGTCCGGTTGTACCTGTCCGACATCGGCCAGTACACGCTGCTCACGAAGGACGACGAAGTCCGACTCGCCAAGCAGATCGAAGCAGGCAAGGCCGCCGTGGCCGAACTCGACGCCGGTGGCAAGGAGATCACCGCAGCGAAGAAGCGCGACCTCCGTCGTCTCGCCCGTGAGGGCGAGGACGCCGAGCGTGCGTTCGTGCAGTCGAACCTCCGACTGGTGGTCTCGATCGCCAAGAAGTACCAGGCCTCGGGCTTGCCGCTGCTCGACCTCATCCAGGAGGGCAACCTTGGCCTCATGCACGCGGTCGAGAAGTTCGACTGGCGCAAGGGCTTCAAGTTCTCGACGTACGCCACCTGGTGGATCCGTCAGGCCATCACGCGCGGCATCGCCAACACCGGCCGCACCATCCGCCTCCCCGTCCACGCCGGCGACACGCTGGCGCGGCTGCAGAAGGCCCGCAGCCGGCTCGAGCTGAAGTACGGCCGTCCCGCCACGCTGGCAGAGCTCTCGAAGGAAGTCGAGATGCCGGAGGACAAGGTCACCGAGGCGTTGCGCTTCGCGGCCGAACCCCTGTCGCTCAGCGAGCCGCTGCGCGAGGACGGCGACGCCGAGCTCGGCGACGTGGTCGAGGACCGCTCGGCCGAGAGCCCGTTCGAGGTGGCCGCCACGGCGCTGCTGCCCGACGAGATCGCCCGCCTGCTCGCCCCGCTCGACGAGCGCGAGCGCGAGATCCTGAAGCTGCGCTTCGGCCTCGACCGTGGCGAGCCCCGCACGCTCGAAGAGGTCGGCGAGCACTTCAACCTCACGCGTGAGCGCATCCGCCAGATCGAGGCGCGAGCGATGAGCAAGCTGCGCCACCCGAGCTCCGACACCGGCGCCCGCGACCTGCTCGCCGTCTGACGCTCAGGTGCGCCGGCGACGCTGGCGCTCCATCAGGCTGCACCAGTCCCCGCCGGCGCCACCCATCGCCGTCACCTCGGCCAGCATCTGGCCCACCATCGACGTGACGGGCAGCGGCACGTCCATGCTCGACGCCTCGTCGAGGACGAGCCCGATGTCCTTGCGCATCAGCGTGGTCGAGAATCCGTAGTCGTATTCGCCGGCGAGCATGCGCTCGGCGCGGTTGGCCATCTGCCACGAGGCCGACGATCCCTGGAGCATCACGTGGATCACCTTCTCGACGTCGAGGCCGGCGGTCTCGGCGAAGTCGAGGCCCTCGGCGAGGGCCTGGCACAGGCCCACCACGCAGATCTGGTTCGTCATCTTCGTGATCTGGCCCGCCCCGGACGGGCCCATCAGCGTGATCCGGGCCGCGTAGGAACCCATCAGCGCCTCGACCGAGGTGAACGCGGCGTCGTCACCGCCCGCCATCACGGTGAGCGTGCCGTTGCGGGCGCCGTCGACACCACCGGACACGGGTGCGTCGAGGAACGAGGCGCCAACGGCAGTGGCCGCATCGGCCACCTGTCGCGACGCAGCCGCCGAGGTGGTGGAGTGGTCGACCCAGACCGTGCCAGCGTCGAGCAGCGGCACGATGTCGGCGGCAACGGCGAGGAGTTGTGGGTCTGCCGGGAGCGACGAGACGACGACGTGGCGGCCGACCACCGCAGCCGCTGCGTCGGCAGCCCAGG
>JBEGOE010000369.1:0-4052 GCA_041182165.1 Actinomycetota bacterium | reverse complement strand
TCGATGTCGGCGCTGCTGAGCGCCCGCCCCGGCTCTTCCACCAGCACGGCACCGTGCGCGAGCGAGGGCAGTGCGGTGGCTCGGCGCAGCCCCAGATAGCACTGCCGCACCACCAGCAGCGACGCCGTGGCGCAGTGGTGCAGCGCGGCCGGCCCGACGACCTGCCCTGCGTCGACCACCACCGGGTGCGGGCAGTGCGAGACCGCCGCGATCAGCCGTTCGGCGTGCACCTCGGCGAGCGCCGGGCCGGGCACCGGGGAGGCGCCGGGGTGGACCAGGGCGAGGTCGGGAGCGATGTCGACCGCCAGCCGCCAGAGCGCGCCGGCGTCGGCGTGCGGTGAGGCGAGCCACTCGGTGACGCCCGGCCCCGAGGGCGTGGCTGCGCCGAGCGCTGCGGCGACGTCGCCCCCGAGATCGATGATGACGGTAGGCCCGGTGCGGGCCGAGATGAGTGCGAGCGAGGCGGCGACGACGGTGGTGCCCGAGCCGCCCTTGGCCGACCAACAGAGCGTGAACATGCGCCCTCCAGGAGATCGTGATGACCGTTCGACTGGGGGAAGGAGGCCGACCGTATCGGCGGCGTGCGGGTGAACCAACGCGCTCCGGTCGCCCGGGTCGAGGTCCGACACCTACGCTCCGCGCCGGTTGCGTCGGGCCGCCGCTGGTGGGTCCCGACACGAGATCGGGGGTCTTCGAATGGGACAGGGAACACACGACGTCGCCGTGCCGCGCACACCGGACGACCTCACGCCGGCATGGCTCAGCGCCGCGCTCGGCGCCGAGGTGACAGCAGTGACGGCCACCGACATCGGTGCCGGCAGCGGGCTGTTCGGCGTGGTGCTGCGCCTCGAGCTGACCCACGACGGCAACGCCCCCTCCTCGCTGATCGCCAAGCTGCCCACCACTGCCGAGGCGAACCTCATCGTCGGGAACGCGCTCGGCATCTACGAGCGTGAGGTCCGCTTCTACGCCGAGCTCGCGGGCTCGGTGCCCATCCGCGTGCCGGAGTGCTACTTCGGCCGCATCGACGACACCGGCTCGATCCTCCTGCTCGAGGACATCCGCGACCTGCAGGTGGGCGATCAGGTCGCCGGCATCACCGAGCGCGAGGCCGAGCGCATCGTCGATGCGCTCGCCGCCCTGCACGCGACATTTTGGGAGCACCAGGACCTCGAGTCGATGACGTGGCTCCCGAAGCTCGACGCGCCGGTCTACGCCGCCACCGTGCCCGGCATCTTCCACACCTCGTGGCCCACGCTGCGCGAGAACTTCGCGCACATCCTGAACGCCGACGACATCGCGCTCGGCGATCGTCTCGAGCCGCGCTTCGAGGAGCTGATGGACCGTTGTTGCATCGGTCCGATCACGGTCATCCACACCGACTCGCGTCTCGACAACCTGTTCTTTCACCCGTCCGGCGGTGACGAGATCGCCTTCATCGACTGGCAGCTCGCCATCCGCGGGCGCGGTATCTCCGACGTCGCCTACCTCATCGGCACGAGCCTCGACGCCGCCGAGCAGCCGGATGCGGTGCCGCGCCTCGTGCGTCGGTACCACGACGCCCTGCAGGTGCACGGCGTCACCGACTACTCGTTCGACGACTGCCTGCGCCACTACCGCGAGCACTCGCTGTACTACCTCGTGGGCGCGTGCACGATGGCGTCGTTCGACGTCGGCAACGAGCGAGGCAAGGCGCTGGCCGACACCTACGTCGAGCGGATGTTCTCGAACGCACGGGTCTGCGACGCCGCATCCGAGCTCTGAGCGACCGCCAGGTATGGTTGTCGACGGAGGTGTCCGTGCACCTGGTGGGCACCGCCGCCTTCAAAGCGGTTGAGACGAGCGATCCTCGTCTGGCGGGTTCGATTCCCGTCCACCTCCGCCACATGCTCACCGGCCGGTTCGGCCACCGCGTGCGGATCACCACACGGTCGACGTATCGGAAGCAATGGCGCCTGATCGCCGCCGAACTCGGGTCGACACCCGTCCGCAGACCGACCTCGAGGCCGGCACGGTCCACCTACGCCGACGGCGAGGGGATGGTGCTCGGGCCGACGAAGACCCGCGGGACCGCCGGCCGGCAGCTGCTCGGTCCGAGCGTGGTGCAGCTCCTCACCCGCCGGCGCGAGTTGCAGGCGCTCGATTGGGAGCGTACGGGTGGGTGGCCGCAGGCGGAGTACGAGGGCGTCGGACCCGACGGGGCGAGATTCTTGAGCTTGCGCGTGCGCGTGGCGCCTCGAGGGTGCGCGTGTTCGGCTCGATCGCGCGAGGCGATGCGATCGAGGCCAGCGACATCGACGTCCTCGTCGATGTCGAAGAAGGCCGGAACCTCCTCGACCTGGGCGGTCTCCTGATAGACCTTCGGGACCTGCTCGGCCATGACGTCGATGTCGTCATTGAGTCCCGCCTGCGCCCGCGGGTCGCGACCAGGGTTCTGGCTGATGCCGTCGACCTGTGATGTGACCTGGCCGATGACCCGGTGGAGTCGCTCCCAGCGACTGCATGGCGGGCCCGGGCGATGTCGGCCATCGCCTCAGGGTCGGACAGGAGCTCGAGCGTGTCCTCCCGTGTGGCGGGATCGGCCGCGCTCATGACAGAGCTGCCGCGGGACGCGCGTTACGGCTGGCGGGGATCCGGGCGTGCTGCTGCTCGACACGGGTGACCATCTCCGAGAACTTCGCGTTCGCTTCGGCCAGGGGCAACACGTCAGACATGACCAGTACTGAAGTCAGCGATCGGGCAGGGGATCGGTCGTCAATGGTTGACGAGCCGTTCGAACCGTTGGCGAGCGCCCTGCCGTGTCATGCCGAGTTGCGCTCCGATGGCACCCCACGACAAGCCGGCGCGATGTGCGGCCAGAGCGGCGGCCTCGATGCGTGCGTCGGCTTCGCGTCGTGCCGCCGCAGCGGCGCGGAGTTCGCGCAAGGTGGCGGCGTCGGTCACCGAGTATTCGTCGTCGGCGTGATCGTCGAATGTGGCGATGAGCGCGTCGGCTTCGTCGGCGGTGAGGTCGCGCGGATACTTCTTGGTCGTCATGGTTGGTCGCCCCTGT
Source organism: Actinomycetota bacterium (assembly GCA_041182165.1). Classification (GTDB taxonomy): domain Bacteria; phylum Actinomycetota; class Acidimicrobiia; order Acidimicrobiales; family Ilumatobacteraceae; genus VFMC01. The sequence continues at coordinate 1,000 of JBEGOE010000369.1, read as the reverse complement.
GCGGTCGGATCAGTGTCAGGTACTTGGGTCGGGCGGGCATGGCGTGGATCACGTAGTCGTTGTCGTCGTCCGCGACGACACCGATCTCGAGGAGCCGACCGGTTTCGTCTGGACCGATGATCATGGAGAAGTCGGGTTGGTCCGGCACGGTGATGGAGGCCACGGCGTTCTCGAATGCGTGGCGGATGTCGTCGTCGGAGATCCCGCGCTGTGGGCGCTCGGAAGGATCTCCACGGCGACAACTCTAGTTGTCGTCATTCATGTTGGCAGCGGCCGAGAGCGATTCGGCACAGGTAGCGCCGAGTGCCAGGACCGGACGGCAAACGCAAGGCATCATGCAGACCAGATCAACCAGGCAGGTCTGGACGGCCTTGCGCTCGGCCCTCCGAGCTCGCGACTACGGACACTCGGGACCTACCTGGAGCCTCAGCGTGGCGGTTGTCTTCGTGGTGATCACCACGAGCTCGGTGCAGCTTGGTTCGTAGAGCCAGACGCCACCCGGGTAGACGAGCCAGGTGTCTGAGTCTCCCGGGCAGCTGGAGAACGCGTGCTGCTGCCGGCGAGCGCCACGGGTCTGTCGGTTGATTCCAAAGCGCAAGCAGAGCAAGTTCGCTCGATCACCATCGAACGCCTCGGTCGACGCGTCGGCATGCTCAACGCCGAACTTCAGACAGATCTCGACGAAGCTCGTTGTCTCCATCTCGCGCTCTGACCACCCGGTCGAGCAGCGCCATCGATCGTGAGCACGCCTGTCGTCGTGACGCGTACGACGGGTCAGGCCACTTCGTTGCGGAGGGGTTCGCCGCGCACGAACCGGCCGACGTTGTCGACGAACACGTCGCCGGCACGCTCACGGTTCGACCGGGTGGCACCCGACGTGTGTGGGGTGATGATCACGTTCGGCAGGTCCCACAGCGCGCTCTCGGTGGGCAGCGGCTCGACCTCGGTGACGTCGAGCGCGGCGAAGCCCACCTGTCCGCTGCGCAGCGCGTCGACGAGC
>JBEGOE010000368.1:0-3073 GCA_041182165.1 Actinomycetota bacterium | reverse complement strand
GCACCGAGGTCGGTGATCGCCCGCAGGCGGGTGAGGGCGTCATCGCCCTGGGGTGACTGCAGCACTCGGGCACGAGGGCGGTACGGGGTGACGATGGCGGGCGTGGTGTGGTGGTGCGGTGGGGGGCTGACCCGCAGCTCGACCGCTGCGGTGCGGCTGGCGAGCGACTGCTTCAGCCCGGCGCGCCGCAGCGTGGCGACCGAGCCCTCGACCGACAGAACGCACGGCGTCGGGACGGTGAGCACCTCGCGGCGGCCGCCGTCGAGACGACGCAGGGCGTGGACCGCGCCCGCATCACAGCGATCGAGCTCGAGCTGCACCAGACCGAGCGCCTGCGCGGCACGACGATGGTGGGCGATGAAGGCAGGCACCGATCCGCTGCCGCGATCGAGGGAGTAGTCGCCGCACACGACGATGGTGGCGTCAGCCGTGGCCTGCGCGAGCTCGAAGGCCACGTCACGCGAATCGGCATCGGCCCGCGCATCGATGCGGATCGCGTTCGTCGCGCCGCAGGCCAGTGCGTCACGCAGCGCTCGCTCGGCGCCGGCCGGGCCGCATGCGACGGCCATCACGGGGGCGCCCCACGCCTCGCCCCGGCGGAGGGCGACCCCGAGCGCGGCGAGGTCGGCGGGGGAGACCCCAGCGAAGCGATCGTCGGACTCGTCGCCCAACGGCGCCGTCCACTTCAGACAGGCGGCGATCACGTGCGGCGGAAGACGACGCCGTGCCCGCCGTCGGGGTAGGTCCAGGTGATCGCGCCCTCGTGGTTGCACACGAGATAGCAGGTGCCGCACTCGAAGCACTGCTCGTAGTTGAACACGATGCCACCGTCGCTGGTGGGGACGAACAGGTTGGCCGGGCATGCGACGACGCACGCCTTGGTGCTGCAGTCGGCACAGGCCTTGCCGTCGACGACGATGTGGGCGCGGTCGCCGACGTCGAACCGGGCGGTGGCCATCCGGTCCTGGAACGAGATCTCGGGCCAGGGCGACTGTGGCTGCATGCTCATCCGAACGTCCTTGCTCCGTCGATCGCGTCGCGCGCCAGGTCGCGGATGCGAAGGCCGGCCGCCTTGCGTTCGCGCATGACGATGCGACGCAGGCCCGGCTTGGGTGCCGGGTTCTCGACCCGGAACATCCCCTCGACCACGTTCGCCACGAACTGCGGGTACAGGTGCTGCACCCGGTCGCTGAGCACGAGCTGCGGGGCGCGCCGGAGCTTGCGGTGGTCCTTGAGCACGAAGGTGTCGGCGAGGCGACGCTCGTACCCGGCCACGCCGGCGAGCGACGTGTCGCCCCGGCCGATCGCCTCGACCGCTGCCTGACCGGCGTACATGCCGCTGGCCATCGCGAAGTTGACGCCCTCGAGCCAGATGCCGGCGGCGAGGCACATCGCCGCTGCGTCGCCGGCCACCAGCAGGCCGTCGCCGGCGAGCTTCGGCATCATCGAGAGGCCGGCCTCGGGGATGAGGTGCGCCGAGTACTCCTTGATCTCGCCACCCTCGACGAGTGGCGCGATGGCCGAGTGCGCCTTGAGCCGGGCGATGATCTCCTCTGGCCGGCGCTGCTGTGCGGCGAGCTTCGGCAGCTTCAGCACCACGCCGACGGCGATCGTGTCGAGGTTCGTGTAGAGGAACCCGCCGCCGCTGACGTCGCTGGTGCCACCGAGGATCTCGATGTCGACGCCCTCGCGTCCGCGCACGCCGAAGCGGTCGTCGATGACGTCCTTCGGCAGGGAGATGGTCTCCTTCACGCCGAGCGTGTAGTTGGCGGCGTCGACCTCGCCGTACAGGCCTGCCTCCTTGGCGAGGAAGCTGTTCACACCGTCGCAGGCGATGACGAGGCGCGCGGTGAGGTCGCCGTCGGGTCGGTCGGTGCGCACGCCGATGACCCTGCCAGCGGCGTCGCGAAGCAGGCCGGTGACCGTGGTGCTGCACAACAGCTGCGCGCCGGCGGCGGTGGCGTGGCCGGCCAGCCAGTGGTCGAAGTCGGGACGGTACGCAGTGGCGCCGTTGTAGGGCGGGGCGCCCCAGGCATCGCTGCGGAAGTCGACGGTGAGCGCCTGCGTGGGTGTGAGCAGCATGGTCGACCGGCGGGTGACCCAGCGCTGCACCGGCGCTTCCTCCCACCAGTTCGGGATGATGCCGTCGAGGATGCGCGGGTACACCACGCCGCCGTACATGTTCTTGCTGCCAGGGAACGGGCCGCGCTCGAGCAGCACGACGCTGAGCCCGGCGCGGGCAAGTGTGATGGCGGCGCACGAGCCGGCCGGCCCGGCGCCCACCACGACGACGTCGACGTCGGGTGCCTCAGCCACCGAGCACCTCGACCAACTCGGCGAGCACGGCGTTGGCGTCGCCCACGACGGCGAGGTCGGCGAGCTGCATCATCGGGCAGTGCGCATCGGTGTTGACCGACACGATGTGGTCGGGCTGGCCGAGGCCACTGGTGTGCTGCACCGCGCCGCTGACGCCGAAGGCGAGGTAGAGCTGCGGGTCGACCACCACGCCGGTGGTGCCGATCTGGCGCTCGTGGCCGATCCAGCCGCGGTCGGTGATGACACGGGTGGCCCCCACGCTCGCCCCGATCGACAGGCCGAGCCGTGCGAGCTGGGCGAACTGCTCGGGGCCTGCGAGGCCAGCGCCGCCACCCACGATGCGGCCGGCCTCGGCGAGATCGATGGTGGCGGCATCGGGCTCGATGAGACGCTCGGTCGTCGCGTCAGCGAGGTCGCCCAACGGCAGCGAGAGCTCGGTGGTCGCGGCCCTGGCGGTGACGGGCTCGGCACCGCGCACACCGACCTGGAGCGTGGCCACGAACGCCGCCGGGGCGACGGTGGAGTGCATGGTGAGGCCGCCGCCGCGAGCCATGATCACACGCTCGGCCGTCACCTTTACGGAGCCGGCGAAGAACGGCCGGTCGAGTGCGGCGGCGAGCCGGGGCCCGAGGTCTCGGCCGTCGGGCGACGACGGCAGCACGACGATCGCTTCCCCGGCGATCGCCGGGGCGAGAGCGTCGGCCCCGGCGCCGGGGCGGCACGCTCCGGCCGCGCCCAGGATGACTTCGCCGGCGCG
>JBEGOE010000367.1:0-3329 GCA_041182165.1 Actinomycetota bacterium | reverse complement strand
GAACAAGAACACCCGGCTGACGAGATCCGACAGACCCTCGTTGCCATGTATCAAGTGATCTGATACAACGACGCCATGTTGTTGTCCGCGTGGCAGTTCGTGATCTACCCGTTGGCCATCGCCGCGGTGGCGTCGGGGGCGGTCGTGCCACCCACGGATCGGCACCTGGCGTTGTTCGCCCACGTCTACGAGATCGAAGTCACGCCGGCGAACCGACGGCTGCTCTCCAGCGCGATCCGGTGGAGTCGGTGCTGGCGCATCGGCGGCGCGGTCGTCGCCATGGTCGCCGGTGTCGTCATCGACCTCATCGCCGACAACGACCTGAACTGGGGTCTCTTCCCGATTGCCGTCGGCTGTGCGGTCGGAGGCACGATCGGCGAGTGGGTGCGGCCGAGATCCGCCCCACGGGGACGCCGCCGAGCCTCGCTGCGACCGCGCGGCATGACCGACTACGTGCGTCCGTGGGTGGTCTCCTCGGTCCTCGCGTTCCTCGCGCTCGCCGGCACGTGTGCTGCGATCTACGCCGCCATCTGGCCCGTCGACGACCGGACTCGGACGTGGCCGTGGGCACCCCGGCCGATGGTCATGGGGGGCATCGTCCTCGGTGGCCTTGTGCTCACTGCGCTGACGGTGCTGGTCGGCACGGCCGTCGCCCGCCGACCCGAGCCCACCGGCGAGGCATCGATCGCCGCCGTGCACCATGCGGTCCGAAGCGCAGCGCTCGTGTCGCTCAGCGGCACAGCCTTGATGGCGGCTTCGGGCACCGCGTACTTCTCAAGCCTTCGGGTCTACCAGTACGCCGACGGCGCTGCCTCCACGATCGGCAGCATCACCACGTGGACCTCGGGGCTCGGGATGCTTGTGGGGTTGATGCTCTCGATCAGATCCATCCCCCGCTTCGCCCCGTTCTGGCGGCGACTCCCACCGGTCCCGCAGGCGACATGATCATCGAACTCGACCCGGGATCGAGGGAACCGCCCTTCGCGCAGTTGAAGGGCGCGATCGTGCGCCTCGTCGCGCAGGGCGATCTCGCCACCGGCACACGGCTGCCGACCATTCGCCAGCTCGCCGGCGACCTCGACCTCGCACCCAACACGGTCGCCCGCGCCTATCGCGAGCTCGAGGCCGAAGGGATCCTGCGCTCGAGCGGCCGTCGCGGCACCGTGGTGGCTGCCGCCGCGCCGGTGCAGCACGCGGTCAGCGCGATCGCCGGCGACCTCGACGACGTCCTCCGGCGCGCCCGCCGCCTGGGCCTCGACCCCACCACCATCGTCGCGATGGTGACTCGGTCGCTCTCGCGCTTGCCCTGAGCCGGGCGAGTCCGTTCAGACTGACCTGCGTCAGTGGGCGAGGCCGGGGGCGCAGAGGCCTTCGAGCTCCTGGATGAGGATGCGGTCGCGGTTGGCCCACGTGACGGGGTTGCTCGGGTCGGCCTGCAGCTTGAACGTGCGGAACGTCATCTCGGTCGTGTCGACGGCGAGGATACGGCCGATGAGGGCGTCACCGAGGCCGAGGATCACCTTGATCGTCTCGAGCGCCTGGATGCTGCCGATGATGCCGGGCAGCACGCCGAGCACACCGGCCTCGGCGCAGCTCGGGGCGAGCTCGGCGGGCGGCGGCTCGGGCACCATGTCGCGGTACGTCGGGCCTTCCTTCGGGTGGAACACGCTGACCATGCCCTCGAAGCGGAAGATCGAGCCGTGCACCACGGGGATGCCGAGCTTCACGCTGGCGTCGTTGAGCAGGTAGCGGCTCGGGAAGTTGTCGGCGCCGTCGACCACCACGTCGTAGCCCTCGAGGATGCTCATGATGTTCGACGCGTCGAGGCGGGTGTCGTAGGTGACGACGTTGACGTCGGGGTTCAGCAGGGCGATCGTCTTCTTCGCCGAGTCGACCTTGCGGTCACCGATGCGGTCCATGTTGTGCAGGATCTGGCGCTGCAGGTTCGACGCATCGACCTCGTCCATGTCGACGATGCCGATCGTGCCGACACCCGCAGCAGCGAGGTACAGCGCGGCGGGCGAGCCGAGGCCACCGGCGCCGAGCATGAGCACCTTCGCGCCAAGCAGCTTGGCCTGACCGGCCACACCCACCTCGGGCAACAGCAGGTGGCGCTGGTAGCGGTTGCGCTGGTCTGCGGTGAGCACGACGGGCGTCTTCCACGCACGCCCCTCGTCCTTCCACTTGCCGAAGCCGCCGCCCATCGACAGCACGTCGGTGTAGCCCAACTCCTGCATGGTCTTCGCGGCGAACGCGCTGCGCACGCCACCGGCGCAGTACACGACGACCTGTGCCGTCTTGTCGAGCAGACGGCCCTCGACCTGGGCCTCGAGGTGACCACGCGGGATGTGGACCACGTCGGGCAGGGCGCCCTGGTCGTACTCGTCGGGCTCTCGCACGTCGAGCACCACGGCGCCGGCGGCGATCCGCTCGGCTGCGGTGGCGGTGTCGACCTCGGTGATCTCGTTCTTGGCGGCGGTCAGCAGGTCACGGAAGGTTGCCATGCCGAAATGCTACCGAGTGGGTCGGGATTAGCGCACCAGCGTGGGGAGCAACTCGGAGATCGAGCCGAGCAGCACGGCGTCGGCGAACCGGTCCATCTTGGTCGGCTCACCGTTCACGATGACCACCCGCGCGCCGGCCGCCTTCGCGCGCGGCACGAGGTTCGCCGCCGGGAACACCGACAGCATCGAGCCCGCTGCGATCAGGACGTCGGACTGCTCACCGGCGAGCAGCGCTGCGGCGATCACCTCGGGCACGAGCGACTGGCCGAACGAGATCGTGTCGCTCTTCAGCACTCCCCCGCACACGAGGCACGCCGGGTCGGGGTCACCGTTGCGAACACGCTCGACTGCCTCGGCCATCGGGCGCCGGTCGCTGCACGTCCAGCACCGCGACCACCACATCGTGCCGTGCACCTCGATCACCTTCGCCGGGTCGTTGCCGGCCTTCTGGTGCAGCTCGTCGATGTTCTGCGTGACCACGGCGACCAGGCGACCCTGCCGCTCGATCTCGACGATGGCGCCATGCCCCTCGTTGGGCTCGGCGGTCCACGCCGGCGAGTGCAGGCGGTTCTGCCAGGCGAACTTCCGCACCTCGGAGTCCTCGAGGTAGTGCTGCAGCGTCGACGTCTTCTCGGCCAGCGGGTTCTTGGTCCACAACCCGTTGGGACCGCGGTAGTCGGGGATACCGGAGTCTGTGGAGATGCCGGCGCCCGTCAGCACCGTGATCCGCGTCGCCTCGGCGACCCACGCCCGTGCCTGGCCCAACGCTCGCTCGACCACCTCGTCCGTCATGGCGCCCGATCGTACGTGTCGGACCGGTGGGTG
>JBEGOE010000366.1:0-4846 GCA_041182165.1 Actinomycetota bacterium | reverse complement strand
GCCCGGCGCGATCCGGCGGGCTCGCAGACCGCTCGCGATCGCGGTCGTGGCGGGCGGGGCGGTCGGGCCGGTGCTGCTGACTGCGGGCCTGCGCGGCACGACGGCGTCGACGGCGTCGTTACTGCTCAACCTCGAACTCGTCATGACACTCGCGCTCGCTGCGACGCTCTTCCACGAGTACCTCGGCCAGCGCATGCTGGCGGCCGCTGCGCTCGTCACCGGTGCCGGCGTCCTGCTGGTGTGGCAACCCGGCGCACGGGCGGACCTCGACGCACTCCTCATCGTCGGGGCCTGCGCCTGCTGGGGGCTCGACAACAGCGTGACGGCCCGCATCGATCAGGTCTCACCGCAGCACATCACCCTCCTCAAGGGTGCGGTCGCCGGCACCGTGAACCTCACGCTCGGCCTCGCCCTCGGCGGGCGGACCGGGCTCGATGTCAGCACCGTGCTCGCTGCCCTTGCCGTGGGCGCGATCGGGTACGGGGCCTCGATCACGCTGTGGGTGCGCGGGGCCCAGCAGCTCGGTGCGGCACGGGGCCAGCTCATCTTCGCGAGCGCCCCCTTCGTGGGTGCCCTGATCTCGTGGGTCGTCCTCGGTGACGACGTGGCGGTCGTGCAGGTGGTCGCCCTGCTCCTCGCCGGCACCGGCGTCGCCCTCTCGCTGCGGTCCGACCACCTCCACGTCCACCGTCACCAGCCGATGCACCACACCCACGACCACGATCACCATGATGCCCACCATGACGCCCACCATGACGCCCACCATGACGAGCCGGTCACCACCAGGCATACACACCCGCACGACCACGACGCGCAGACCCACGCGCATCCGCACGTCCCCGACATCCACCACCGGCACAGCCACCATCGGCACCCGCACTGACTGGCGCCCGAACTGGCCGGCACCCCGGCAGCGAGCACCCTGGTGACGCCGGGCGTCGGACTCGCTCAGCGAAGAGACATGACGGACTTCTCCCGCAATGTCGCACATCCGCGCTTCGATCTGGGTAGGGTTCCTGGTGGAATGCCAGGTGGCGTTTCGACTGAACAAGGAAAACGCTATGGCTACAGGCACTGTCAAGTTCTTCAACGCAGAGAAGGGCTTCGGCTTCATCTCACGAGAGGGTGGCGACGATGTGTTCGTCCACTTCTCCAACATCGAGGGCACCGGCTACAAGTCGCTGCAAGAGGGCGACAAGGTGGAGTTCGAAGTCGCTCCCGGCCGCAAGGGCGAAGAGGCCCAGAAGGTTCGCGTCATCTGATCTGCTGACGGCGCCCTCGGCTTCGGCCGGGGGCGCCGCAGGCACCCCTGTCATCCGCCGGTCACCGACCGGTGTTGCACTGCCCCCACCTGATCTCCTCGTTGTGTGCCCCCCGTGCGGCCCACGAGTCGATGGTCACCCCACCGCATCCTGCCCTCCCCACCGCCAACGTTCGACAACGCACTCTCCAACCGATCGCGGTCGATGCCCACGCCGAGAGCCACTCGGTCTGTAGCGTGTCGGTGGTGAACACCTCCACCCGGCTCGCGGTATCCGACGTCTCGGTCTGCCGTGCGATCCACGGGCTCACGGTGAGCGGCATCTTGGTGGGGATGTTGGCGCTGATGGCCGTCCTCGACGGATCACCTCGCGCCGCAGTGCTGTTGCTGGTCCTGGCCCAGGTCATCGACGGCGTCGACGGCCCCCTGGCCCGCCGATTCGACATCGCGACCGTCATCCCCAAGTACGACGGGTACATCCTCGACCTTGTCATCGACTACGTCACCTGCGTGCTCGTGCCGGCCGTGTTCGCCTGGCAGTTCTACGTCGTGCCGCACGGCATGTCCGGCGAGGTGTCGGTGGCGCTCATGCTCATCACCTCTGCCATGTGGTTCAGCCGTACCGACATGATGACCGACGACCACTGGTTCCGCGGGTTCCCGGGCGTCTGGAACATGGTCATCCCGACGCTCTGGCTGCTCGAGGCGCCGGGCTGGGTGGCGATCACCACCATCATCGTCCTGTCGCTGCTGTCGATGACCGACGTCGAGTTCGCCCACCCGGTGCAGGCCCGCCGGTGGCGCCCTCAGAACATCGGCTTCATGGCGGTCTGGGTCCTCACGATGGTCGTGCTCACCATCGTCGACGGCGAACGCCACCTCCTCACCAGCCTGCTGCTCATGGCGGGTCCTGCGTGGGTGGCGGTTTCGACGCTGCTCCGTCGACTGGAGCGCCGGATGACGCCGATCGTCTGACCCACAGGGGTTGCTGCGGAAGCCGGTCTTCCCTCGGGGGTCAAACCGGAGGTGGTTCGGCTGCGGGTCAGGGTCCTACTGGTGCGCACCGGAAACACTGCCAGCGAGATCCTCGAGCGGACCATCGAGACGATCGCCGTGCACGGCAAGACCGCAGTCCGAGTGCAGGACCTCGCCGACGCGGTCGGGGTTGCCGTCACCTCGCGCTACCACGTCTGCGGCAACCGCAAGGGCCTGATCGAGGCAGCGCAGGCCGAGCGGTACGTCCGCGGCATGCAGGCTGCGCAGCAGTCGTTCGCCGACGATGTGCGGTGGTGCCGCTCTGCCGACGAGTTCCGGACGGTGATGTCTCGCACCCTGGAGCGGCTGTCCTCCCCCGAGTCAGCGCCCGCGGTGCCGCTGCTGACGCGTGCCCGTGGGTGAGGCCGCAGCGCGGCCGCGTGCCCGCTCCTGCTGACGCTGGTTCGGGCGCTGCTGCTGCACCGGCACGGGCGGCGCCGGGCGCACGTGCGGCGCCTCCTCCCCCCCGAACGACCGGGTGAGCTGATGCCCGGGGGCCATCCGCGTGATCGTCGGAGAGATGCCCGCCGCCTTGGCGAGCGAGCGCACGTCGGCCACCTGGTCGGGGGTCATCAGCGTGATCACGACGCCATCCGAGCCGGCGCGAGCGGTGCGTCCCGAGCGGTGCAGGTACGCCTTGTGCTCGGCCGGCGGGTCGACGTGGACGACCAGCGTGATGTCGTCGACATGGATGCCTCGAGCAGCGATGTCGGTGGCCACGAGCACGGTGCTCCGCCCGGTGGTGAAGTCCTCGAGGTTCCGCTCACGAGCGTTCTGCGACAGGTTGCCGTGCAACTCGACCGCCGGGATGCCCGACGCCGTGAGCTGCTTGGCCCACTTCTTCGCCCCGTGCTTCGTCCGGGTGAACAGCACGACGCGGTCCTTGCCGGCGGCGAGCTCGCGGACGACCGTCGGCTTGTCGATGACGCTGACCGCGAAGACGTGGTGCTCCATGGTCGACACCGGCGCCGACACCGGATCGACCGAGTGCACGATCGGGCTGGTGAGATAGCGCTGCACGATCGCATCGACCCCACCGTCGAGCGTGGCCGAGAACAGCAGCCGCTGACCCTTGGCCGGGGTTGCATCGAGCAGGCGGCGCACCACGGGAAGGAACCCGAGATCGGCCATGTGGTCGGCCTCGTCGAGCACCGTCACCTCGATGGCGTCGAGCTTGCAGTGCCGCTGGGAGACGAGGTCCTCGAGACGGCCGGGGCACGCCACGACGATGTCGACGCCGGCACGGAGCGCGTTCACCTGCGGGTTCTGACCGACACCACCGAAGATCGTGGAGACCCGCAGCGACATCGCCGTCGCCAGCGGCGTGATGACCTCGGCCACCTGGTTCGCCAGCTCGCGCGTGGGGACGAGGATCAGCGCGCGGGGGCGGCCCGACTGGCGCTTCGTCGACGACGCAGCAAGCGCCGCCACGGTGGGGATCGCGAAGGCGATCGTCTTGCCGCTTCCGGTCTGGCCGCGGCCGAGCACGTCGCGCCCGGCGAGGGAGTCGGGCAGGGTGGCCCACTGGATGGGGAACGGCGCCGTGACACCGTCACGAGCCAGCATCTCGGTGATCGGGGTGGGCACGCCGAGGTCGGCGAACGTCGCATCGTCGGGCACGGGGCTGGCCGTGGTGACCGAGGCCCCGATCAGGTCGGACTCGCCACCGGTGACGGACGCCTGGCCTGACGAGTCGTGCTGCGGGCGGCGCGGCTGGCCGGTGGTGGCGCCGGATGAGGGGCGACGACGGGTGCGCCCGCGGCGCGACCCAGCAGCAGCAGGGGAGGTGGTCATGGGGGACGTCCTTCGGTTGTGGGGTGGCCGATGTTGCAGGTGGCCGACTGCCCGGAGGCAACCCGTCCCCCACAGGGGACAACCATGCGCTCGAAGGAGCGCTCCGCTTGCGACCGCGATGCCCCCGGAATGGAGGCACCGCCATTTCCCACCCTAGCGGCGACGACGTGAGACGAGCGATTATCGGGCGGTGAAGGTGAGCGGCAACCGCCTCATCGGCCGGAGGATCGCGCTCGGTTCGTGCACAGGAGACGGCAACGGCTCGGCGAGGCGGATGTCGGCGAGGCCGTCGATGAGCGCCGTGAACGAACTGTGCATCTCCTGGCGGGCAAGCGAGGCGCCCACGCAGAAGTGGGCCCCGAAGCCGAAGGCCGCATGGTTCCGAGCGTTCGGTCGCTCGATGTCGAACGCGTCGGGATCGTCGAACACCCGGGGGTCTCGGTTGGCGGCGCCGTAGCGCACCATCACCGTCGACCCGGCCGGCACCGTGGTGCCGGCGACCTCGGCCGGGCAGGTCGTGGTGCGCCACAGGCCCTGCACCGGGCAGTCGCAGCGCAGCACCTCGTCGATGAAGTTCGGCATCAGCTCGGGCTCGGCACGCAGCCGGTCCTGGAGCTCGGGGTGCTGCACGAGGATCCACATGCCGGCGGACAGCGCCGCCGTCGTGGTCTCGAACCCGCCGGTGACGAGCTGGTGCATCAGGTCCTGCAGCTCGTGCATCGTGAGGGGCTCCTCGTCGTCACCGTGAGCGTGGAC
>JBEGOE010000365.1:0-4282 GCA_041182165.1 Actinomycetota bacterium | reverse complement strand
GTCCTCACCACCGAGTGCCTCGTGGCCGACAAGCCGGAGAAGGGCTCGGCGATGTCGATGCCCGGCGGCGGCGGCATGGGCGGCATGGGTGGCATGGGCGGCATGATGTAATCACCTGCCGGCCTCGTGCCGACAGGACCAACCGCAGACAGCCCCGGCGCCGCCCTCGTGGCCGCCGGGGCGGGTGGCGTCTCGGGCCGGATGCCGCGCCGATAGCGTGCCGCCCGTGAAGCGTCCGTTCTGGATCCACCAGATGGCCGAGTACGTGCTCGGGCTGCTCCTGGTCGCCCAGGGCCTGCAGAGCCCGGCCCCGCTCGGCCCGTCACTGGCCGGTGGCCTCGTGGTCATGAACGCCGCGATCGTCCGGGGGGCGCCGCTGTCGGCGTTCCGCCTCGTGTCGCGGACGCTGCACCGCGTGCTCGACGTGGTGGTGATCGCCGTGATCGTGCTGCTGATCGTGCAGCCCTGGATCGAGGTGATCCCGGCCGACCGCCTCATCATGGCCGGCATCGTCGTCGTCATGGGCTTCGTCTGGCTGAACAGCAACTTCGCCGAGAAGGTGCCCCGGGCCCAGCGCAAGACGGCGGCGACGGCGGCAACGCCGCAGACGGCGGGAACGCCGACATCCGCGAGCGCCCCCACGACCGCGACAGGTACCGGGACGCCGCTGCCGCCACCCACCGGCGAGCCCGTCGACACTGGCAGCGTCGGCGGCGACATCGGCCGGAAGGCCGGGCGCCTGGTGGGCAACGGCATCAACGCCGCGAAGCGTTACGGCAAGCGCTGAACGGCGCCCGCAGCGCGTAGCCTCAGCAGCATGTCGTTCGAAACCCCGGCCCCCGATCTCGTCAAGCTCATCGCTGCCTGGGACGAGTGGGAGCGTGGGGGCGAGCAGCCCGGCAAGATCCTGTCGAAGCTCAAGACCGCCGGTCTGCCGGCGGTCCTCGCTCAACTCGCCGAGGAGGGCTGGAAGCCCGCGAAGGGCTGAGCCCGATGGCCCGTGGTGGTCGCCAGATCATCCCGCGGCCCGATGCCTGGCGCCTCGGTGAGCCGGCTCCCTGGCTCGGCGCCGAGCCCGTCGGCGTGGTCGCCGACCTCGCCGCGGTCGTGGCCCGGCGGCCGGTAGGGCGCCTTGCTCCGCCGTTCCCCGACGCCCGCAACTCGGCGGTGCTGATCGTCCTGCACGACGGCCCCCACGGCCCCGAGGCCCTGTTCACCAAGCGTGCCATGCATCTGCGCAACCACCGCGGCGAGATCAGCTTTCCGGGCGGCCGCATGGAGCCCGGTGAGACGCCCGATGACGCAGCCCTGCGCGAAGCGTGGGAGGAAGTGGCGCTCGACCCGGCCACCGTCACCGTGCACGGCCAGCTCGATCACATGTCGACCGTGGTGAGCCAGAGCTACATCGTGCCCGTGGTGGCGTCGGTGGCAGCGCGGCCCTCGCTGGTGGCGCACCCGGGTGAGGTCGACCGGATCATGTGGGTGCCGCTGCTCGAGCTGGCGTCATCTGACACGTATCGCGAGGAGTGGTGGGGTGCCCCGCCCACCGACCGGCCGATCTTCTTCTTCGACCTCGACGACGAGACGATCTGGGGCGCGACCGCCCGGATGCTGCACCAGTTGCTCCGGCTCGCCCACGGGGTGGACGGGCCGGAGCCGCTCGCCTGGTGATTTGCGGGTCTCCGGGTCTACGGCCCGCCGACCACCCGCACGACGCCGTAGAACGTGAGTGCCCAGCTGTTGCAGGTGGGCTCGTCGTACCAGCGTCGTCCGGTGCAGTGCCGGCGCATGTCGGACAGGAACTGGCGGTCGACGCGCAGGCGGTTCGTGGCGTTCCAGTAGGTGCGACCCGACCCGTAGCGCTGCTCGAGCAGCTTCAGGTTGCGATACCCGAAGTCGTGCCGCTTGCAGGCCGCCGTGAAGTCGAAGCTGCGGCCGGTGTTGCCGACCAGTGGGGCCGAACACCCGTCGTTCGACCAGTCGAACCACCGGTCGCCCGATGGGGCGGCGGTGACGAACGAGCTGATCGGCGTGCGGTACAGGTAGTGCTCGACGGTGGCGAGGTCGGCGGGCCCGGAGCGGGCCGAAGAGGCGGAGCCGGCGATGGCCGGCGACAGGACGGTCAGGATGCTCGTGACCGCGACGAGCACTCGGAGGATCGACCTCATGAATGCTCCCTCGTGTGTGCTGTCGGGCGGGAGGGCCCGACCCGCCGGAGTCAAGCAGGTGCTCAGGCGCTCCGCAACGCACCCAGGAGGCGAATCATCTCGATGACGCCCACGGCTGCTTCCTCGCCCTTGTTGCCCGCTGTCGTGCCGGCGCGCTCGATCGCCTGCTCGATCGACTCGACCGTGAGGACGCCGAACCCGATCGGCACGCCGGTCGCCACCTGGATCGAGGCGATGCTGCTGGCGCACGGGCCGGCGACGTACTCGAAGTGCGAGGTGGCGCCACGGATGACGGCGCCGAGGGTGACGACCCCGTCGTACCGGCCGCTCGTGGCCATGACCTGCGTTGCGAGCGGGATCTCGAACGCGCCGGGCACCCAGGCGACGTCGACCGACCCGTCGGCGACGCCGTGGCGCCGCAGACCTCGGCGTGCGCCCACGAGCAGGGACTCGACGACGAGCTCGTTGAAGCGACTGCAGACGATGCCGATGCGGAGCCCTGCTCCGTCGAGGCTGCCTTCGTAGGTGGCACCGGTCGTGTCGGCGTTGGGGTTCATGGTTGTCCTTCCGTGATGTCGATGAGGTGGCCCATGCGGTCACGCTTGGTGCGCAGGTACCGGAGGTTCTCGGGTGTCGTCTCGGCGGGCATCGCCACCCGCTCGACGATCTCGAGGCCGTAGCCGGCGAGACCGCCGTACTTGGCCGGGTTGTTCGTCATGACCCGGAGCTTGTGGGCCCCGAGCTCGGTGAGGATCTGTGCGCCGATGCCGTACTCGCGACTGTCGACGGGCAGGCCCAGCTCGGTGTTGGCGTCGACGGTGTCGAGGCCCTCGTCCTGCAGCGAGTACGCCCGGATCTTGTGGCCGAGGCCGATGCCGCGGCCCTCATGGCCGCGGAGGTAGACGACCACGCCGCGGTCCTCGTCGGCGATGCGCTGCATCGCTGCGCCCAGCTGTGGCCCGCAGTCGCAGCGACGGGAGCCGAACACGTCGCCGGTGAGGCACTCGCTGTGCACGCGCACGAGCACCGGCTCGCCGTCGTCGACGTTGCCGCGCACGAACGCGAGGTGCTCGACACCGTCGATCTCGCTCCGGTACGCCACACACGTGAACGTGCCCCACTCGGTCGGCACGGTGGCTGCCCCGACGCGGGTGACGAGCTTCTCGTTACGCCGGCGGTGCTCGATGAGCTTCGCGATCGACGACAGCAGGAGGCCGTGCTTGGCGCAGAAGTCCTGCAACTGCGGCAGCCGGGACATCGTGCCGTCGTCGTTGGTGATCTCGCAGATGACCCCGACCGGTGCACACCCTGCCATGCGGGCGAGGTCGACGGCCGCCTCGGTGTGGCCGGCCCGCTTCAGGACGCCACCCTCGCGGGCGCGCAGCGGGAAGATGTGGCCGGGCCGGGCGAATGCCGAGAAGCTCAGCCGGTCGTCGGCCAGCCCGCGCAGGGTGGCGGCACGGTCGGCTGCGGAGATGCCGGTGGAGATCCCCTCCATGAGGTCGACGGTGTCGGTGAACGCGGTGCGGTGGCTCTCGGTGTTCTGCTCGACCATCAGCGGCAGCCGCAGCGCCTCGCAGCGGTCGCCCGTGAGGGGGGCGCAGATGACACCGCTCGTGTGGCGGACGAAGAACGCGATCGCCTCGGGCGTGGCGTGCTCGGCAGCCATGATGAGGTCACCCTCGTTCTCGCGGTCCTCGTCGTCGACCATGACGACGATCTCGCCGCGGCCGATGGCGGCGACCACCTCGTCGATGGGTGCGAAGGGGTCGGTCATGGGGTCTCCTGGGGGACGAGCTCGACCTCGATGTCGGGGCCGAGCTGGGTGAGGGCTGCGACGCGGCCGCGCCAGAGCTGGTCGATGGTGGGGGCGCCGAGGCCGGACAGCATCGACATGCCGTCGTCGCCGCCCATCAGCGCCGGCGCGAGGTGGATCACGTAGCGGTCGACGAGGCGCTCGCGGTGGAAGCTGGCCGCCACCTTGGCGCCGCCCTCGACCAGCACCTGCAGCACGTCTTCCGAGCCGAGCTGCGTCAGCAGCTCGGGCAGATCGCCGGTCCACTCGGTGCAGGGCTGCACCTTCGCGTCGGGGGCGGCGTGGCCGAGCACGACGC
>JBEGOE010000364.1:0-3092 GCA_041182165.1 Actinomycetota bacterium | reverse complement strand
GGGTCGGCGATGCCGCGCCGCTCGCCGAGTGGCAGGTGGCGCAGTGGCGCACCGCCGGAGCGGTGGTCGTCGACCGGTTGCTGCCGGTCGAGCTGATCCTCGAGGCGCGTCGCCGGGCCGTCGACACGTTCGTCGCCGCGGCGGCCAGGGGGCCGGTCGACTTCGGCAGTGGCGGCACGTTCGTGTTCCCGTCCGAGTGCACCGAGCTGAACGAGATCACCCTCCACCCGCGCCTGCTCGCCGCGGTGGCGCAGCTGCTCGGGTGCCCGGTGCGTGATCTGCGGCTGTCGCAGTCGGACCTGTGGGCCAAGCACGGCAAGGCCAAGCCCGTCGACGACCCGTACGACAACACCGACCAGCGGATGCACGTCGACTACCCGAACCACACGCTGCTGCACCCACCGGCATGGGACGAACCCGACGCCGTCGAGATGATCATCTACGCCGACACGGTCGAGGAGTGTGGGGGCGCGACGGCGGTCGTGCTGCGCGACGGTCCCAACGACCCGGCGTACCCGTGGCCGATCGTCGGCACGCCCGGCGTGGGCCCCTACCCGTGGGTCAACGATCGTGGCCACGCCGAGGAGTTGGTCGCGTCGGTGTCGCCCGAGGTCGCGGCATGGCGGCAGAACCTCTACGACCGCGAGCAGCGTGTGCGCTACCGGCCCGGCACCGCGCTGCTCTACCGGCACGACACCTGGCACCGCGGCACGCCCATCGAACCCGGCGCCATGCGGGTGGTGCAGAACCTCACCTTCCGGAAGGCGTCGAGCGAGTGGATCAGCACCCTGCACGAGGGCTGGGCATGGGCGATGTACCGGCGCAGCCAGGTGATGGAACGGCTGATCGTCGAGGCGAGCATCGACCAGCGGTGCGTCCTCGGCTTCCCGCCGCCCGGTCACCCGTGGTGGACGCCCGCCACGGTCGCCGCGGTGGAGGCGAGGTACTCGGCGTTCGGCATCGACCTGTCGGCGTACTTGCCCGACGCCCCCTGAGCAGCCCGCGACCCGGGGGATTTCTGGTACGAGTGTTCCGCCGCGCGGCGGGTGCCCCACTAGCATCTCGGCGCGCCGACCAGCGGCCAGTGGTGGAGAGAGCACGCATGACGATCAGCGATTTCGCAATGGACTTCTTCGGTCTCGGCGGCAAGAACGCCATCGTCACCGGCGGCAACACCGGCCTCGGCCAGGCGTTCACGCTGGCGCTGGCGAAGGGCGGGGCGAACGTGATGGTGCCGAGCCTCGCCGACGACGACGGCAGCACCCGAACGCTGGTCGAGGCCGAGGGTGTCCGCTACGAGTTCCTCGAGGCCGACATCACCGCACCGGGCGCGCCGAAGCACGTGATCGACACCTGCGTCGAGCGCCTCGGCTCGATCGACATCCTCATCAACTCGGCCGGCATCTGCCCGCTCGCCGAGGTGCTCGACTTCGACCGCGGCCCGTGGGACGCCACCGTGTCGGTGAACCTCACCGCAGCGTTCGAGATGAGTCACGAGGCCGCCAAGCACATGGTGCCGCAGCGCAGCGGCAAGATCATCAACATCTGCTCGATGTTCAGCTTCCTCGGTGGCCGCCTGTCGCCCGCCTACTCGGCCACCAAGCACGGCATCGCCGGCCTCACCAAGGCCTACTGCGACGAGCTCGCCGAGCACAACATCCAGGTGAACGGCATCGCCCCCGGCTACTACGCCACGGCGATCACCACCAACACCCGCAGCAACCCGGTGACCAACCAGCGGGTGCTCGACCACATCCCCGCCAACCGCTGGGGCGAGACGCTCGATCTGATGGGCACCGTCGTGTTCCTGTCGAGCCGTGCGTCCGACTACGTCAACGGGCACATCCTCTGCGTGGACGGCGGCTACCTCGTCCGCTGAGTGCGGACGACAGGCCGGGGCATCCATGAACGGCCCGTACCTCATCGGCGTCGACTGCGGCACGCAGAGCGCGAAGGTCGTCATCGTCGACGCCACCGGCACCACGGTGGCCGCTGGCCAGCAGATGCTGCGGCCCATGGAGCGGCCGCGCCACGGCGAGGCGGTCCACCCCGACGACGACCTCTGGACCGCCATCGCATCGGCATGCCGGCAGGCGATGGACGCCTTCACCGGTGACCCGGCCGAGATCGCCGGTGTGGGCATCTGCCCGATCCGGTGCTGCAAGGCCTACCTGAAGGCCGACGGCACGCTGGCCGAGCCCGTCATCAGCTGGATGGACGACCGCGCGTACCAGCCCTCCGTGCCGACGGACCCCGAGGCCGTGTGGGCCACCACGACCCCCGGCTACATCGCCCATCGGTTCACCGGCCAGTGCAAGGACACGGCGGCGAACAACATCCTGCTGCAGTGGCCGATCGACACCGACACCTGGCAGTGGAGCGACGACCCGGCGCTGTACGAGCAGCTGGGCATGCAGCGCGAGATGCTGTTCGAGCTGCAGATGCCCGGCGACGTCATCGGGCCGCTCACCTCCGAGGCGGCGGCAGCCACCGGTATCCCGGCAGGCATCCCGGTGGTGGCGACGGCGAACGACAAGGCCGTCGAGATGCTGGGCTCGGGCTCGCTCGGCGAGACCACGGCGCTCGTCTCGCTCGGCACCTACATCGCAGCGATGGTGCACGGCCACGAGAACCACACGGCGCCTGCCAACTTCTGGACGAACTTCGCGTCGATCCCGCATCGGTACCTCTACGAGAGCAACGGCGTGCGCCGCGGCATGTGGACGCTCACCTGGTTCCTCGACCTGCTCGGTGACGAGATGGCCGAGCGCGCCGTGTCGCTCGGGCTGTCGCGCGAGCAGTACATCGAGCGCGAGGCAGCCGTGGTGCCCGCCGGCACCGACGGGCTGATGACGGTGCTCGACTGGTTGGCCACCACCGACAAGCCGTTCCGCAAGGGGATGATGCTCGGCTTCGACGCCCGCCACTCGCGCGGCCACGTCTACCGGTCGATCCTCGAGGCGATCGCGCTGACGATGAAGCACCACGTCGACGCGATGTGCGACGAACTCGGCATCACGCTCACCGAGATCGTCGTGTCGGGCGGCGGCTCGAACAGCCCGCTGTTCATGCAGATCTTCGCCGACGTGTTC
>JBEGOE010000363.1:0-7284 GCA_041182165.1 Actinomycetota bacterium | reverse complement strand
TCCCGTGGCGCCGCCCGAAGGGGGCGACGTGGCAGCGGACGTCGCCGGTGGGGGCGTTCCCTGCCAACGGTCACGGGTTGCACGACATGGCCGGCAACGTGTGGGAGTGGACCGACGACTGGTACACGAGCCGCCACCCCGACGACACCGACAAGCCGTGCTGCGTGCCGACGAACCCGCGAGGCGGTGACATCGAGCAGAGCTACGACCCGGCCCAACCCCAGTTCCGCGTGCCGCGTAAGGTGATCAAGGGCGGCTCGCATCTCTGTGCCGACACCTACTGCATGCGGTACCGGCCGGCGGCTCGCCGCCCGCAGATGATTGACACCGGCATGAGCCACGTCGGCTTCCGGGTCGTGTGGCGCACGGCCGACCTTCACCCGACGAGCCACGAGGAGACTCCGTCATGACATCACCCGCCCGCCTCCTGCCGTCCTGGCGTGACGGCGCCACCCGCGACGCGATCGTGGCGTTCCTCGACGCCTCGGATGCCCTGCCGCCCGACGCGAAGGTCGCTGCGTTCGACAACGACGGCACCCTGTGGTGCGAGCGGCCCGCGTACGCGCAGTTCCTCTTCTACGTCGACCAGCTGCATGCGGCAACGCAGGGCGACCCGGCGCTCGCGCAGCGAGCCGAGTACGCGGCGGTGCTGGCCGGTGACCACGCAGCGATCGGAGAGCTCGGCCTCGCCCGCGTCGCGCTGGCGCTCGGCGAGCTGTTCGAGGGCCTGACCCCCGACGAGTTCAGCGCCCGCGTGCGCGACTTCATGGGCCGGGCGCTGCACCCCACGCTCGGCATCCCGTTGCGCCGCGCGATCTACCAGCCGATGCTCGAGCTGATCGCCGAGCTCCGGTCGCGCGGCTTCTCGATCTACGTCGTCAGCGGCGGAGGCATCGAGTTCGTCCGGGCCATCAGCTACGAGTTCTACGGGGTGCTGCCCGATGGTGTGGTCGGCACGCAGATCGAGCACGAGATGCACCGCGACGAGTCCGGCCGCCCCGTGCTGCGGCGCTCCAACCGTCTGGTCGGTGGGGCGAACGAGGGCACCGAGAAGGTGACGCGCATCCAGAGCCACCTCGGCCGCCGGCCGATCCTCGGTGTCGGCAACACCGGCGGCGACCGCGAGATGCTGGAATGGGCCATGGCAGGCGACGGTCCCACGCTCGCGCTGTTGCTCGACCACGACGACGCCGAGCGTGAGTTCGCGTACCAGGGGAGCGCCGAGTCGTTCGCCGAGGCCGAGCCGATCACCGACGTCGCAAGCCGCCTCGGCTGGACGGTCGTCAGCATGGGCTCCGACTGGGACACGGTGTTCCCCGCAGCGGACTGACCGTGCCGGCTCAGCCGGCACACGCACCACTCTCGTTGTGGAACGTTGCTGATTCCGCAACCACATGCAACGAGAGTGAGCGCGACCGGGGACGCACGAGGCCTCAGATCTGACGGTCGCGGCCTTCCCAGTACGGCTCGCGGATCTTGGCCTTCTGGATCTTGCCGGTGCCGGTGCGGGGCAGCTCGTCGACGAAGTCGATCGAGCGGGGCACCTTGAACCCGGCGAGGTTCTCGCGGCAGTAGGCCGCCAGCGTGCGGCGGAGCTCGTCGTCGGCCGTCACACCGTCGTTGGCGACGACCACGGCCTTGACCTCCTCACCGAAGTCGTCGTTCGGGACGCCGATGACGGCGGCGTCAGCGACGAGCGGGTGTCCGGCCAGGACGCCCTCGATCTCGGCCGGGTAGATGTTGACGCCGCCGGAGATGATCATGTCGATCTTGCGGTCGCTGAGCCACAGGTAGCCGTCGTCGTCGAGGTAGCCGACGTCGCCGGTGGTGAACACCCCGGGCTCGAGGTGGACGTCGGTGGTCTTGTCGGGAGCGTTGTGGTACTCGAAGTCCATGCCCATCGCGTCGCGGAAGTAGAGGGTGCCGGACTCGTTCGGGCCGAGCCTGGCGCCGTCGTCACCGACGACGATGATCTCCTTGCCCGGCATCGGCGGGCCGACGCTGCCACCCTTGGCGAGCCACTGCTCGGCGTCGATCATCGTGATGACCGAGCCCTCGGTGGAGCCGTAGTACTCGGTGATCACCGGGCCCCACCAGTCGATCATCGCCCGCTTCACCAGCGGCGGGCAGGGCGCGGCGCCGTGCAGCACGAGCTGGAGCGACGAGCCGTCGAAGCTCGCCTTCACGTCGTCGGGCAGGTCGATCAGCCGCTTCATCTGGGTGGGGACGAGGTGGATGTTCGTGGCCTGGAAGTCGTCGATGAGCCGTAGCACGCCGGCGCTGTCGTACTTGTGCTGCATCACCGTGGCCGCCCCGGTGATCATCGGGAGGAACGAATAGGCCCACTGGGCCGAGTGGTAGAACGGCCCGCACAGCACCGTCACTCCGTTGCCCTGCACGAGGTTGGCGAAGCCGGCGCCGACGAGCTGCCAGATGGCGGGGTCACTGCCCTCGGGCATGCTCGACAGCGAGCCGCGCACGCCCTTCGGGTAGCCGGTGGTGCCGCTGGTGTAGAACATCGGCCCGCCGAAGCTCTGCCCGGCCGGTTCGTCGGGTGAGCCACCGGCGACGAAGTCGTCGAAGTTCCGGAACCGGCCGGTGGAGGGTGCGCCGATCACCAGCGCGAGCTCGACCGTTGGGCACTCGTGCTCGGCGAGCGCCTTCGCAGCGTCATCGAGGAACTGGTGCCCGACGATGACCGCCTTCGACCCGGAGTCGTCGAGGATGTAGGCGATCTCTCGCGCCACGAAGTGCCAGTTGACCGGCACGAAGGTGATGCCGCTGCTGGAGCAGGCGAAGGCGATCTCGAACCACTCGTTGCAGTTGCCGGCGACCACCGAGATCGTGTCGCCTGGCCGAATGCCAGCGGTGCGCAGGCTGTCGATCAGCTGGTTCACACGACGGTCGAGCTGCGACCACGTGCGAGTGCTGGTGTCGTCGGCGAGCGCGAGGTCGTTGGCTCGCCCGGTGGCGAATGGTGCGGTCAGAACGGACATCCCGGCTCCAAGCGATCAGAGGGCCGGCCCCGTCGACGGCCCATCGAGAATGTAGGGCATCGCGGGCAGTCGTGACGGCTCGATCGGGGCCGCCGCCGGAGTGGGCGGCCGGCGCGAGATCGCGGCGCCGTACGATCGGGTCGATGGATGGCGCTCCGCTTCGGGTGGGACTGGTCGGGTGCGGCCGTTGGGGACGGTTGATCCTGCGCGACCTGGTGTCGCTCGGTGCCGAGGTCCACGTGGTGGTCCGGCCCGACAGCGATCGCGACGAGCCGCTCGTGCTGGGCGCCTCGACGGTGTCGTCCGACGTGTTGCGGATGCCCGAGGTCGACGGGGTGGTGATCGCGACGCCGACGTCGATGCACGCATCGTCGATCGAGCAGGTGCTGCCGTTGGGTGTGCCCGTGTTCGTCGAGAAGCCGTTCACCGACGATCCGGTGCGTGCCCGCGCCCTCGCCGACATGGCGGGCGGGCGGCTGTTCGTCATGGACAAGTGGCGCTACCACCCGGGTGTGGGTGCACTGCGCGACATCGTGGCGAGCGGCCGCCTCGGTGCCGTCCACGAGCTGCGCACGGTTCGGCTCCAGGACGGCATGCCGCACACCGACGTCGACTGTTCGTGGATCCTCCTGCCCCACGACATCTCGGTGGCGCTCGAGATCATCGGCTCGGCCCCGCGCCCGACGGCGGCGACCGCGCGGTGGAGCGACGGCGTGCCCTGCCGGTACGACGTCGACCTCGACTTCCCGTCGGCGCCCGGCATCACCATGCACGCCACGGCCGGCATCGACGCCGAGGGGTCGGACCGGAGGATCACCGTCGTCGGAGCGGACGCGTCAGCGGTCCTCGCCGGCGGGTGGGAGGAGCAGGTGACGATCACCCCAGCCGGCACCGGCACCGGCACCGGCACCGGGGTGACGGTGGTCGTGCCCGCAGTGGGGGAGCTGCCGCTGCTCGCCGAGCTCCGGGCGTTCGTCGAGCACCTCGCGGGCGGGCCGGCGCCGGTGTCGTCGGCGTCGGAGGGCGCCCGGGCGGTGGAGATCATCGCGGACATCCGGACCATGGTGGGCGCCGCCCGATGAGCCCACGTGTCGACATCGTCATCCCGACACACGACCATGCGCTGCTGCTGCCGCTCGCCGTGGCGAGCGCACGGGAGCAGACGGTGGGCGGTGTGCGGGTCGTCGTCCTCGGTGACGGGGTCGGTGACGACACACGCGACGTGATGGCGTCGATGCTGCGTGACGACCCGGACCTCGTGTTCGTCGACCGGCCGAAGGCGGGGCGCACCGGAGAGCGCCACCGTGCCGAGTTGCTCGCCACGACCGACGCCGAGCACGTCACCTACCTCGGCGACGACGACCTGCTGTTCCCCGACCACGTCGAGCGGATGCTCGGGCTGTTGGAGCGTGCCGACGTGGTGATGCCGCAATCGACGCACTGGCGTCCCGATGGGGAGGTCGACACCTCGCCGTGGTCGCTCGAGGACGAGCCCGGTCGTTCGTTGGCGCTCGCCGGGGCCAGCCTGTTCTCGCTGACGGGCCTCGCACACACCGTGGCGGCCTACCGGCGCCTGCCGTTCGGGTGGCGCGACACCCCGCACGGCTTCTACACGGACCAGTACATGCTCCTGCAGTTCCTGGCTGAGGGCTGGTGCCGCTTCGCAGTGGACGACACGGCCACCACCGTGCACCTCGCCGACTCGCTGCGCCGAGGCATGACGCCGCTCGAGCGGTACGCCGAACTGCGCGGCGTGGACGAGTGGATGCGCCGGCGAGACGGCTGGACCGAGTTCCGGAGCCGTGCGCAACGCCAGCTCCGCCGTCAGGCCGCCGAACACATCGTGGCGACCGGTGCTGCGAACGACCGGGCCGCCGCCCTCGACCAGCAGGTGGCCGAGCTACGGCGCGCAGGTGACGCGACGCGGGCAGCGCTCGACGCAGAGGTCCAGCGCAGCGCCGGGCGGGCCGGGGCCCTCGACGCAGAGCGGGCACAGAACGCTGGACTCACGGCAGCGCTCGACGCCGAGCGAGACCGGGCCGCCGGGCTCACGGCAGCGCTCGACGCCGAGCGGGTGCGCGCCGACGCGCTCGACGAGGCAGTCCGTGCGCAGTCGAACGAGCTGGCGGCCGTGATGGCGACGCGGACGATGCGCCTGCGTGCGCTGCTCGTCAGGCCCCGTGCTGTTCGAGCGCTGCTGCGATGGCGGCGCGCAGGCTGACCAGGTCGCCGGCGGTGCGGTCCCGCTCGGACAGCGTGGGCGCAGTGCAGGGCCACGGGATCCCGAGGTCGGGGTCGTCCCACTGGCAGCCGAGCTCGTCGGCGTGGCTCCAGTAGGCGCTCACGCCGTAGGCGATGCAGGTGGGCTGGTCGAAGTAGAAGCCGTGCGCCACGCCGGGCGGCACCAGCACGACGGAGGTGAGGGCGGGGATGCGGTGCAGTTCGGCGAGGCCTTCGGTGGGTGACCCGGGCCGCAGGTCGGCCAGCCCGAGGACGAGCTCGCCCGTGATGACGTTCAGCACGTCGGTGTGGTGCCAGTGGCAGTGCACGCCACGGAGCACGCCCGGCTCGGAACGGACGACGTTCCACTGCACGGGGGAATCGCCCTCCGTCCATTCGTTCCGGTAGACCTCGGTGAGGGCACCCCGATCGTCGACGTGCGTGTGCAACGGCCTGCTGACGACCGAGGCGATCCTGGACTCCACGAAGCCGATGGTACCGGTGACCGCCGGTGCCGGGGGCGCCGACGGTGCTCAGCCGCGGTGCGTGCGCGCGCAGCGGGTGGCGACGGGCGCGGCGCTGACACCGTGGGCGACCACGCTGAGCAGGACCGTGGCGGTGATGGTGATGATGACCGACCGGGCCTCGGCCCCGGGCAGCACCCCGACGGTGAGCAATGCGAACACGACCGAGGCGAGGCCGCGGGGCCCGAACCAGCCGAGCACGGCGACCGTGGGTCGGTCGAGGCCGGCGCCGGTGAGCGACAGTGCGACGGGGAGCAGACGGACGGCGGTGAGCGCCGCCACGGCGAAGACGGCATCGCG
Organism: Actinomycetota bacterium; assembly: GCA_041182165.1. Classification (GTDB taxonomy): domain Bacteria; phylum Actinomycetota; class Acidimicrobiia; order Acidimicrobiales; family Ilumatobacteraceae; genus VFMC01. The sequence goes on along the minus strand of JBEGOE010000363.1, from coordinate 1,244 downwards.
CCAGGTGGCGTCGGTGAGGAGCGGCACCATCGAAGCGCCGAACACGAACCAGACGAGCCACGACATCACTGCGCCCAGGTGATGGGTGAACTCGAGCGTTTCGTGCTCCTCGCCGCGGGTGACCGCGGCGTGGCCGAGCCCGGCGACGAAAGCGGCGACGAACCCGTTGGCGCCCACCTCGACGGCGAGCGCCCAGGACAGGGCGGCGAGCGCAGCGAGGGCGATGCCGCGGAGCGACGCACTGCCCCAACCGGCTCGCCCGGCGCGGCGGGTGAGCAGTGCCCCTCCGGCGCCCAGTGCGACGCCGAGCCCGGCGCCGACGGCGATGTCGAGGAGTGCGCCGCCCTCGCTCTCGCGGGCGAACGAGGTGCCGGCGACGGCGGCGACGAGGAAGAAAGTGACGAACGGTGTGGCGATGCCATCGTTCAGGCCGCTCTCGACGTTGAGGACGCGACGGATGCGCGAGGGCACGCGCTCGTCGTCGATGATCGCTGCGCCGAGCGCAGCGTCGGTGGGTGCGACGGCGACTCCGACGAGTGCGCACAGTGCCCACGACCAGTCGGGGAACAGCAACCGCGCGACGAGGGTGCCGGCGATCATGGTGATCGGCAGCCCGACGAGGAGCAGCCGGCTCGGCAGGGCGACGTCGCTACGGAGCCGACCGACGTCGATGGTGGCGGCATCGGCGAACAGCACGATGGCGAGGGCGAGCTCGGCGATCGTGCGGGCACCCTCGCTGCCGAGGTCGACCGAGAGCAGGTCGAGCGGCCAGTTGGACAGCAGCAGGCCGGTGGCGACGAACGCCATGGGGGCGGTGATGTTCCACCGCCGCATCCGCTCGGCAACCATGGTCCAGGCGATGACGGCAGCAGCGACCGCGATGACGACAGCGAGGTCGATGCCGTGGCTGCTCATGTCCTCACGCAAGCAGGCCGAGGCCGGCCCCGAGATTCTTCGAGCCGAGCACGAGGAACAGCACGGTCATCACCGTGGCGTTGTTCGCCACCAGCCAGCCCTTCCAGGAGTCGAGCAGGCCGGCCGAGCGGTTGCCCATGACCGCCTGAACGACGACCGGGGCGCCGACACCGATCGATGCGACGAGCACGAACAGGATGATGGCGACGACGCCGTCCGAGCCGGTTGCCCCGGCTGCCGCCATGCCGGCGCCGCCGATGATCGAGAGCGAGAGGTTCTTGGGGTTGGCCATCGCGGCGGCCAGACCGAGGCCGAGCGCCTTGCCCGGG
>JBEGOE010000362.1:0-3322 GCA_041182165.1 Actinomycetota bacterium | reverse complement strand
AGCCGGACGACGTCGACTGGTTCGTCGCACACATGGCCGAGCCCGTCCGCGTGCTCGGCACCGTGGTCGCCGAGCCGGTGGTGGCCATCGGGCCGTGCCGCGTGTCGCTCGACGACGCCGTCCGCGCGTTCACCGGGCCAGCGTTCACCGGGGTCGCGTCATGAGCCCGCCGCTCGCGATCGTGCTCGGCGCACCTGGCACCAACCGCGACAACGATGTCGCGTTCGCGTTGTCGGAGGCGGGCGCCGACCCCGACATCGTGTCGCTGCGCCGGCTGGCCGACGACCCCTCGATGCTGGGGCGGGCCCAGATGCTGGTGGTCGCCGGTGGGTTCAGCAACGCCGACGCACTCGGTGCCGGCCGGATGTTCGCGCTGTCGCTGCAACACCTGGTTCAGGCCGAGCTCGGCGAGTTCGTGGCCGACGGCAAGCCGGTCATCGGCATCTGCAACGGCTTTCAGACCCTGGTGCGCGCCGGCCTGCTGCCGGGTGCGCTCGGCCACAACGAGAGCGGATCGTTCCAGTGCGAGTGGGTCACCCTCGAGCCGCAACCGAGCAACTGCGTGTGGACCCGCGGTATCGAGGCCTTCGACTGCCCGATCGCCCACGGTGAGGGTCGTTACGTGCACCCCGATGCCGATGCGCTCGAGGCCGGCGGCCAGGTGGCGCTGCGGTACGCGGTGAATCCGAACGGGTCGATCGGGTCGATCGCCGGCGTGTGCGACCAGAGCGGCGTGGTGCTCGGCCTGATGCCGCACCCCGAGAACCATGTCATCGAGCGCCAGCACCCTCGGCACCGCCGGGGTGGGCCACGACCGCTCGGGCTCCAGCTGTTCCTGCGCGGCGTTGCGCACGCGAGGTCACGATGAGCACGCTCGACGACATCGACCTCCCGCTGCCCGGGCGCACCGAGGGCAAAGTCCGCGTCTCGTACGACTGGTCCCCCACCGAGCGCCTGTTCGTCACCACCGATCGGCTGTCGGCGTTCGACCGGATCATCACGTCGGTGCCGTGCAAGGGCCAGGTGCTGAACCAGCTCTCGGCCTGGTGGTTCGAACGCACTGCGCACATCGTGCCGAACCACCTGCTCGAAGTGCCCGACCCGAACGTCACGATCGCACACGCCGCAGTGCCGCTGCCCGTCGAGGTGGTCGTGCGGGGCCACATCACCGGCGTCACCTCCACGTCGCTGTGGCGCCAGTACGCAGGTGGTGCCCGCGTCGTCTACGGCCACCGACTGCCCGACGGCATCACCAAGAACAGCGCGCTGCCCACGCCGCTGGTGACGCCCACGACCAAGGCGGCGAAGGGCGGCCACGACGAGCCGATCACCGTGGCCGGGGTGGTCGAGCGGCGCTTGGTCGAGCCACGCCTCTGGGGTCGGGACGTCGAGGCCGCGCTGCAGCTGTTCGCCGAAGGCCGTCGCGTGGCCGCCGACGCCGGCCTCGTCCTCGCCGCCACCAAGTCCGAGTACGGTCGCGCCGTCGACACCGGCGAGCTGATGCTGATCGACGACGTCCACACCCCCGACTCGTCGCGCTACTGGGTGGCCGACACCTACGCAGCACGGGTCGGTGCAGGTGACGAGCCGGAGAGCCTCGACAAGGAGGTCGTGCGCCGCGCCCTGCTCGAGCTCGGCTACGCCGGTGAAGGCCCACCCCCGGTGCTGGCGCCCGAGGTCATCGCCGCCACCACCGCCCGCTACAGCGACACCTACGAGCGCCTCACCGGTCTCGCGTTCGTGCCGGCCGAACAACCGGCCGCCGAACGCATCCGGCGGGTCATCACCGCCCGGCGAACCTCATGACGGAGCACCACATGCACCCGCGACCGCGCCAGACCCCGGCCGACAGGGCCGACACGATCGACACCGGCCTCGACGACGCACCCCACGACGAGTGCGGCGTGTTCGGCGTGTCGACGCCGCACGGCGAGGGCGTCGCACAGCTCGCCTTCTTCGGGCTCTTCGCGCTGCAGCACCGTGGCCAGGAGGCCGCCGGCATCGCTGTCAGCGACGGCAGTCGTGCCCGGTTGCACAAGGACGCCGGCCTCGTGGCCAACGTGTTCACCCCCGAGACCCTCGCCCCGCTGTCGGGCTACCACGCGATCGGCCACACCCGGTACAGCACCACGGGCGCCAACGCGGTCCGGAACGTGCAGCCGTTCCTCGTCGAGACGATGCACGGCCCACTGGCCGTCGCGCACAACGGCAACCTCGTGAACGCACCCGAGCTCCGCGACGAACTGCTCGCCCGGGGCTTCGGGCTCACCGCCACCAGCGACACCGAGGTGCTGACGCTCATGCTCGCTGCTGCGGGCGGGCGCACGTGGGAGGAGCGCATCGAGCGGACGCTGCCGGCGTGGAAGGGCGCGTACTCGTTGGTCGTGCTCGCGTCCGACCGCGTCATCGCCGTGCGCGACCCGTGGGGCTTCCGGCCCCTCCGCGTCGGCCGGCTCCCCCACGGCGGCCACGCCGTCGCAACCGAGACCAGCGCCCACACCACCCTCGGTTGCGTCGACATCGACGAGGTGCGCCCCGGCGAGATCGTCACCCTGCACGGCACCGAGATCCACCGCCGCGCCGCGCTCGCGCCGGCACCCATGCAGGCCCGCTGCACGTTCGAGTTCGTGTACTTCAGCCGCCCCGACAGCGTGTGGGCGGGACGCGGCATCCACCACGTCCGGCAGCGGCTCGGCGAGGAGTTGGCGGCCGAGCACCCGGTCGACGCCGACGTCGTCATCCCCGTCCCCGACTCCTCCATCCCGGCCGCGATCGGCTTCAGCCGTGCCAGCGGCATTCCCCACAACGACGGGCTCATCAAGAACCGGTACATCGGCCGCACCTTCATCGAGCCGACCCAGGACCTGCGCGAACGCGGTGTCGCCCTGAAGTTCAACGCGTTGGCCGAGAACCTCGCCGGCAAGCGCGTCGTCATGATCGACGACTCGCTGGTACGCGGCACGACCGCCGGGCCGTTGGTGCGCATGCTGCGCGACGCAGGCGCCACGGAGGTGCACGTCCGGATCACCTGCCCGCCGATCACGAGCCCGTGCCACTTCGGTGTCGACATGGGCCACGACGACGACCTGATGGCCGCGCGCTTCTCGATCGACGAGATGCGCGAGATCATCGGCGCCGACTCACTGGGGTTCCTGTCGGTCGACGGCATGATGCGGGCCACCACCGACCGCCTCGACGACACACCCGAACAACGTGCGGCCGGCTACTGCAACGCCTGCTTCACCGGTCGCTACCCGATCGAGGTGGGCAGGGCACAGGCCAAGCTCGGCTACGAGGGGGTGCTGGCCTGATGCGGGTGCTC
>JBEGOE010000361.1:0-2675 GCA_041182165.1 Actinomycetota bacterium | reverse complement strand
GTGGTGGAGCACGCCCGCATCGTCGTAGAGGCCGAGCAGCAGCGAGCCGGCCCCCTTGCCGTCCTTGTGGATGCGGTAGCCAGCGACGGCGCAGTCGGCGGAGCGGACGTGCTTCACCTTCACCAGCGTGCGCTTGTCGGGCGTGTAGCGATCGGCGAGACGCTTGGCGATGATGCCGTCGAGGCCGGCGCCCTCGAACTCGACGAACCACTGCGCTGCGAGAACCTGATCCATGGTGCTCGGGCAGAGGTGCACCGGCGGCCGCGGCACGGCCAGCATCTCGGCCAGGGCGGCGTGGCGATCGCCGAGCGGGCGGTGGAGCAGCACCTCGTCGCCGAGCGCCAGCAGGTCGAAGGCGACGAACGACGCCGGGGTCTCGACCGACAGCCTGCGCACCCGCGACTCGGCCGGGTGGATGCGTTGCAGCAAGGCGTCGAAGTCGAGGCCCTCGCCGTCGGCCCGCGGGATCACGATCTCACCGTCGACCACGCACCGCTCGGGCAGCGCGTCACGCATCGGCTCGACCAGCTCGGGGAAGTAGCGGGTGAACGGTCGCTCGTTGCGGCTGGCGAGCTCGATGTCGTCGCCGTCCTTGAACACGATGCAGCGGAAGCCGTCCCACTTCGGCTCGTACAGCCAGGGGTTCGCATCGTCCTGCGGAGGGATCGCGTTCATCAGCTTCGCCAGCATCGGCGCGATCGGCGGGCCGAGGGGGATCGTCACGAGCCGACAATAGGCATGTGGAGCACCGACCTGACTAGCGTGACCCGCCGTGAGCGATTCGACGCCAACCGACATCATGGCCGCCAAGCTGGAGGACCTCCGCCAGCGCCGCGACCAGGCCATCCACGCCGGCTCGCAGCGCTCGGTCGAGCGCCAGCACGAGAAGGGCAAGATGCTCGCCCGCGAGCGCATCGAGTACTTCCTCGACCCGGGCAGCTTCCACGAGCTCGACATGCTCGCCCGCCACCGGGCCCACGCGGCGGGCCTCGAGGAGCGTCCCTACACCGACGGCGTCATCACCGGTTGGGGAACCGTCGACGGCCGCAAGGTGTTCGTGTTCAGCCAGGACTTCACGGTCTTCGGCGGCGCCCTCGGCGAGGTGTTCGCCGAGAAGATCCACAAGCTCATGGACCTCGCCCTCAAGGTCGGCGCTCCGGTCATCGGTCTGAACGACGGCGCTGGCGCCCGCATCCAGGAGGGCGTGGTCAGCCTGGCCAGCTACGGCGGCATCTTCTACCGCAACGTGCTGTCGAGCGGCGTGGTGCCGCAGATCTCCGTCATCCTCGGCCCGTGCGCCGGCGGCGCCGTGTACAGCCCCGCCATGACCGACTTCATCTTCATGGTCCGCGAGAGCAGCCACATGTTCATCACCGGCCCCGACGTCGTGAAGACGGTCACCGGCGAAGAGGTCACGCTCGAAGAGCTCGGCGGCGCGATGAGCCACGCCTCGAAGAGCGGCGTCGCGACGTTCGTCAGCTCCGACGAGAAGGCGTGCCTCGACGACGTGCGCTTCCTGCTCAGCTTCCTGCCGTCGAACAACCTCGAGGAGCCCCCGGTGGTCGACAACGGCGACGACCCCGACCGCCTCTGCCCCGAACTGCAGACCATCCTGCCGCCCTCGCCCAACCAGCCGTACGACATGAAGAAGGTCATCGCGTCGGTCGTCGACGACGGCGAGTTCTTCGAGTACTTCCCGCACTGGGCGAAGTCCATCGTCTGCGGCTTCAGTCGTGTCGATGGCCACCCGGTCGGCATCGTCGGCAACCAGCCGATGTTCCTGGCCGGCGTGCTCGACATCGAGTCGAGCGAGAAGGCGGCACGGTTCGTGCGCACGTGCGATGCGTTCAACATCCCGCTGCTCACCTTCGTCGACGTGCCCGGCTTCCTGCCCGGCGTCGACCAGGAGTACGGCGGCATCATCCGTCACGGCGCCAAGCTGCTCTACGCGTACTGCGAGGCCACCGTGCCGCGCATCCAGATCATCACCCGCAAGGCCTACGGCGGCGCCTACGTCGTCATGAACTCGAAGAGCATCGGCGCCGACCTCGCCTACGCATGGCCCACGGCCGAGCTGGCGGTCATGGGTCCGCAGGGTGCGGTCGAGATCGTGTACCGCCGCGAGCTGCAGCAGGCGGCCGACCCGGTCGCCCGTCGCGCCGAGCTGGTCGCCGACTACACCGAGAAGTACGCCAACCCGTACAACGCCGCAGAGCGCGGCTACATCGACGACGTCATCGACCCGGCCGAGACGCGCCAGAAGGTCGTCGCCGGCCTCCGCATGCTGCGCACCAAGCGCGAAGAGCTGCCGCGCCGCAAGCACGGCAACGTCCCGCTGTGAGCACGCCCGAGATCAGCCCGGCGCCCACCGAGGCCGAGGCGGTCGCCATCGTGGCCGCCGTCGAGGCCCTGTGGCCGCGACCGGTGATGGTCATCGACCGCGAGCCCGCGCGTGTGCCCACGTGGCGCTTCAGCGGCCGGTGGTGGGCCAAGCCGCTGCCCTCGCGCCGCGACCGCCCGTACCGCTGACCCGGCCAGTGCCGCACGGGCGAGCTGCCACCTGACCTCGCACGACACGATCGTCGTCACGGCCTGATCGTCGGTACTACGGTTCGGTCATGAGCACGCCGACGCCACCGCCGCCTCCGCCTCCTTCCGGTGCTGTGGCGCCCCCC
>JBEGOE010000360.1:0-13554 GCA_041182165.1 Actinomycetota bacterium | reverse complement strand
CAACACGACGGTGAGCACCGTGGTGGCGAGCAGCATCGGCAGCATCGTGAGGGAAGACTGCGGGCCGAGATCGACGAGCGAGCGGTGCTCCCGCTGCCAGTGGAGCCACTGCCACGAGCCGACGACGACAGCGAGGACGGCAACGGCGGCGAGCACCCGCCACGCCGTGCGCCGCCAGGTGGACGGCACGGTGGTTCCCCGGGCGCGCATCACCCGCTGCGCGCCTCGCTGCGCGATCCCGCCGATGCCGATGCCGATGCTGATGCACACGGCGCCGACGGCGCCCTGCAACAGCCAGTCACGAGGCAGCATCGATGGCCGCCGCGACTCCCACCACATGATCAGCGCCACGGCACTCGAGCCGAACGACGGCCACGCCCTCAGCCGACGACGCATGGTGACGCGGGCCGCGGTCGGCTGCTCCTCGACGGGGTGTTCGTCGGAATCGGCCACGGGGGGCACCGTAGTGCGCTGTTCGGTCGGGGCTTGCGTATCGGTCGGGTGCGACGTGCATGGATGCCCCGATGCCGCCTCGGATGTGCTCGAATGACCAGGCACATGCGTACACGGGTCGCCCTCACCACGACGCTGGCGATGCTGCTCGCCTACCACGAGTTGCGCCGGGTCGTCATCCCCGAGCATCTGCACTTCGCCGCCAACACGGCCATGATCGGGGTCGTCGCGCTTCCTGCCATGGCCGCGTCGATGACGGCTGCCGAGCTCGGGTTGCGCCGGGCCGACCTGATGAAGGGTCTGCGCTACGGCTCCGTCGCCGTGGTGGCCGTCGGGGTGGCCACCGGCGCAGCGATGTTGCTCGGTGCGACCGACGCGGTGTTCGTCGAGCAGCGCACGTCGTTCGATCTCGGCGAGATGCTGTTCCAGGTGTTCGTCGAGATCCCGGTGGCCACCGTGCTGCTCGAGGAGCTCGCCTTTCGCGGTGTGGTGGCAGGCCTGTTCGAGCGGGTCCTCGGGGCCCACGCGGCACTGGCCTCGTCGGCGTTGGTGTTCGGCCTCTGGCACGTGTCGCCCAGTGACTTCACGTCGGCGTCGCGGCTGGCCGGAGCGCTCGGCACGATCGCCGTCACGGCGGTGGCCGGTGCGGGGTTCCACCTGATGAAGCGGCGCAGTGGCAGCCTGCTCGCGCCTGCAATGGCGCACTGGGCGACCAACGGGGTGACCCTCGCCGTGTCGTGGCTCGCCGTTCGGGCGGTCGGATGACTCCGGCCTCTCAGGTGCGTACGGCTTCGATCGCGACGAGCGTGTCGCTGTAGGCCACACCGCCGCCCCAGTCGGTGAGTGAGTCGTTGGTGAGCACGTTGGCGTTGCTGCCATCGACGTGCTGCGAGCTCCACCAGCCGTACGGGATGGCGGCCACCCCGGGCCGCAGGCGCTCGGTCACCTTCACCGGCACGCGCACCTCGCCACGGTCGTTCCACACGCGGGCCAGCTGTCCGTCGATGAGACCCAGCCGCCGTGCGTCGGCCTCGATCACCTCGACGTAGGGGCCACCCTCGAGCGGGCCGTGTTTGGGCAGGTGCGAGTAGCTCGAGTTCAGGAAGCGGGTGTGCTGCTTGGGTGTGAGCAGCGCGAAGGGGAAGCGGGCGGCCAGGCCGGCGTCGCCGCCGCGCGACTCGCGTGCCGGGACGAACGTCGGGAGCACCGGCTGGCCGAACGAGACGAGCGCCTCGCTGAGCAGTTCGATCTTTCCGGTCTTCGTGGGGAAGACGCCGTCCCCGAACGGCCGCCCGTCGGCCGGGTAGGGCACCCGGACCCATCCCTCGCGGCGGAGGAGGTCGACGTCGACCTCGGGCAGGATCTGGGCGATGACGGTCATGTCGTCGTCGAGCAGCGGCTGGTCGGTGAAGCCCATCGCCCGCGCCAGGCGGCGATGGAGCTCGCTGTTGCTGACCGACTCGCCGACGGGAGCGATCGCCGGCTCGTTCCAGCCGATGTTCAGGTGGCCCCACGACGGCACGACGTCGACTGCCTCGATGTGCGTGGTGGCCGGCAGCACGATGTCGGCGTAGCGGGCCGTGTCGGTGACGAACTGGTCGTGGACCACGGTGAACAGGTCGTCGCGCTCGAGACCCCGCCGGACGAGGTCGCTGTTGGGGACCACGACGACGGGGTTCGCGCCGTACACCACGAGGGCGTGCACCTTCGGCCGGAGCGTCGTGTCGGTGAGCACCTCGCCGAGGCGCACCATCGGCAGCGAACGCGGGCGGGGGGTGGGCATCAGGTCGGGACGGGTGAGCGCCTCGAAGTCGACGAGGGCGTCGCCCCACACCCCCACGCTGCGGGCGTACCCGCCGCCGCGGTGCTGCCAGTCGCCCACGAGGGCGGGCAGACAGGCGAGGGTGCGAAAGAACATCGCCCCTTGTTCATGGTGCTCGGCGCCGATGAGTGTGCGGATGCCGGTGGGCCGGATCGTGCCGTACATGCGGGCGAGGGTCTCGATGTCGTCCACGGCGAGGCCGCAGACGGTGGCGGCGCGCTCGGGGGTCCAGTCGGCCACGTGTGCGGCGAGCTCGTCGAAGCCGTGGGTGTGTGCCGCCACGTAGGCGGTGTCGGTGAGGCCGTCACGGACGAGGACGTGCATCATCGCCAGCATCAGCGCGATGTCGGTGCCGGGCAGCGGTTGCACGAACCAGTCGGCCGACTCGGCGGTCATCGTGCGGATGGGGTCGATGACGACCACCTGGGCACCGTCGGCGCGGGCCGCTTCGATGATCGGCCACAGGTGCCGGTTGGTGAGCCGCGTGTTGGTGCCCCACAGCAGGACGAGCTTCGAGTGGCGCAGCTCGGACGGGTCGAGCGCCTTGCCGGTGCCGTTCGTGATGGCGGCGCCGGCGCCGGCCGTCAGCCCGCAGAGTGCGCCGGACAGCGTCGACGCGCCGAGGCGGTGCCAGAACCGGTCGCCGAAGAACAGCGACAGCGAGCTCTGGTTGCCGGCGCTGGCGAACGGCACGATCGCCTCGGCGCCGTGGTCGGCGATGATGCCATGGAACCGCTCGGCGATCTCGGTGAGGGCCTCGTCCCAGGTGATCGGTTCGAACCGGCCCTCGCCCTTCGCGCCCACACGCCGTAGGGGCGTGGTGACGCGGTCGGGCGAGTAGACACGATCGAGGAACCGGTTCACCTTGGGGCACAGCTCGCCCTGGCTGTACGGATGCGCGGGGTTGCCGCGGAGTTGCACGGCCACGCCGTCGGCGACGGTGACGTGCCAGCCGCAACTGTCGGGGCAGTCGTGGTGACAGGTGCCGTGCACGGTGTGGGTGGCGTCGTCGACCGCGGTCATGCGGCCCAGGCTACGCGTCGTGGTCGACCGCCCCCGGTGGGTTTCGGACGTCGCGGTCGTGGGCGTCGCGGTCGTGGACGTCGTGTCGAGTTCAGCCGAGCAGCAGCGGGCGGAGGATCTCGCCGGCGAGCTCGACCTGCTCGACGTCGTGTGCGTCGGGCATGTTGAACACGATGCCGTCGAGGCCGGCGTCGAGGAGCTCGTGGACCGGCACGGCGATCGCGGGGCCGTCGCCCATGACGAACATCCCCTTCACGCGCGCCTGGATGTCGGCGGGCAGGGCGTCGAGGCTCGAGACGCCGAAGCGGGCGAGGATCTTGCCCTGGGCCTCCTCCATCGTGCGGCCGACGACGAGGGTGCCGAGGCGGGTGCGGCACACGGTGCCGGGGTCGCGGCCCATGGTCTCGCAGTGGCCGTCGAGCACGCCCATCAGGTGCCGCACCTGGGCCGCATCACCGAACACGTTGCACGCGTCGGCGTACTGGGCGACCATGCGCAGGGTCTTCTTCTCGCCACTGCCTCCGATGAGGATCGGCGGGCCGCCGGCCTGGATCGGCTTCGGCACGTTCAACGCGTCGGTGACGGTGAACCACTTCCCGTTGAAGCTGGTCGTGTCGTTCACGAACATGCTCTTCGTGATCTGGAGACCTTCCTCGAGCTTCTCGAAGCGGTCGGTGAAGGTGCCGAACTCGAAGCCGTACTGCTGGTGCTCGAGCTCGAACCAGCCGGCGCCGATGCCCCAGATCGCGCGTCCCTTCGAGATGACGTCGAGGTTGGTGACGGTCTTCGCGAGGAAGGCGGGGTTGCGGTAGGTCATCCCGCCCACCATGGCGCCGAGGCGCACCGTCGACGTGCGCGCCGCCAGGGCGCTGAGCAGTGCGTACGCCTCGAACATCGGCTCGCTGGGCTTGCCCAGACCGGGCAGTTGGTAGAAGTGGTCCATCACCCAGACGCTGTCGAAGCCACTGGTCTCGGCGGTGGTGGCGATGAGGGCGATGCGTTCGAAGAGGTCGGCATCGTCGACGCCCGGGTAGGTGAACAGCGGGATCTGGAGTCCCATGCGGATGAGGTCGTTGCGTGCCATGGTGTGACCCTACGCGGCGCAAGCCACTCGCCGATCGACAGGGAGCCCGCCGATGAGCGACATGAGCTACACCGACTACCTGCACCTCGACGAGGTCCTGTCGGCGCAGCACCCGCTCTCGCCCGACCACAACGAGCTGCTGTTCATCGTCCAGCACCAGACGAGCGAGCTGTGGATGAAGCTGATGCGCCATGAGCTCACCGCCGCCATCGCCGCAGTGGCCGGCGACGATCTGCAACCGGCGTTCAAGATGCTGTCGCGCGTCAGCCGGATCATGGAGCAGCTCGTGCACGCGTGGGACGTGCTGGCCACGATGACGCCGCCGGAGTACTCGGCCATCCGGCCGTACCTCGGTGGCAGCAGCGGATTCCAGAGCTGGCAGTACCGCTGCATCGAGTTCGCGGTGGGCAACAAGAACGCCCGCATGCTCGAGCCGCACGCGCACCGGCCCGACCTGCAGGCCGAGGTGGGACGCGCGCTGGGCGCCCCCTCGCTGTACGACGAGACCCTGCGGCTGCTGGCGCGCCGCGGCCTCGCCATCCCGGCCGACCACCTCGAGCGTGACTGGGCCGAGCCGTACGCTGCCGACGCGGCGGTCGAGGAGGCGTGGCTCGAGGTGTACCGCAACCCGCGCGAGCACTGGGACCTGTACCAACTCGGCGAAGAGCTCGCCGATTTCGAGGACGCGTTCCGACTCTGGCGATTCCGTCACGTCACAACGGTCGAGCGCGTCATCGGCTTCAAGCGAGGAACGGGTGGCACGTCGGGGGTCGGCTATCTCCGCTCGATGCTCGAGGTCGTGCTGTTCCCCGAGATCTGGTCGCTGCGCTCGAGCCTCTGACACGCACGAGTGCTGTCGCCGCTGGCGGACCCGCCGGTCATCGGCAACACTGCAGCCATGACACAGGCAGCCATCGAAGCCTTGCGCAACGAGCAGCAACGCGCCCGCACCCTCTTCGCCTCGCTCACCGACGAGGAGTGGCAGATGCCCAGTGGCTGCACGGGCTGGCGGGTGCAGGACGTCGTCCAGCACATGGCGAGCGTCTTCCACCTCATCGCCGACCCGAGCACGATCGAGGGCGGTGGCTCCGGCGATGCCGAGGCCGACGCCGAGGTGCCGGTGCGGGCCCGTCGCGAGTGGAGCACCACGCAGGTGATCAGCGAGTACGACGAGTGGAGCGACAAGGGCATCGCCGCGCTGGCCGGCATGCAGGAGCCGCCGATGGCCGACATGGTGATCCCGCTCGGCAACCTCGGCAGCCACCCGATGCACATCCTCGGCAACGCAATCGTGTTCGACCACTACTGCCACCTGCGCCACGACATCGGCGCCACCGTCGATCGTGCCGCCGACCTGGCGCACGACCACACGGCCCTGGTGGCCACGGTCGAGTGGATGCTGATGGGCCTGCCCCAGATGTGCGCTGCCGCACTGGCGAGCTGCACCGACGGCGTCAACCTCGAGTTCACCGACATCGACGCGGTGTTCGCACTGCGGCCGGGTGCCGAACTGTGGACGATCGGCGAGGGTGCCGACCCCGCGCTGGCGACGGCCACCACCACGGCGCACGAGTTCGTCTCGTGGGGGACCAAGCGTGCCGACTGGCGCGACGGGGGCATCTCGGTGCCCGACGGCGCCGCCCCCACGCTCGACGCGATCAACGTCATCTAGGCCGCTGCCGTGTCGGTCGTCCTCGTCCATGGCAACCCCGAGACCCCGGTCGTGTGGGACCCACTGGTGGCCGCGCTGGCCGTGCTGTCGCCGGGCATCGTGGTGCATCGACCGCAGCTGCCCGGCTTCGGCTGTACTGCGCCCGCCGGCTTTGGGGCCACCAAGGAGGAGTACGTCGGCTGGCTGATCTCCGAGCTCGAACGCATCGTGGCCGCTGACGGCCCGGTCGATCTGGTGGGACACGACTGGGGTGGTGGCATCGGCATGCGCGCCGTGGCCCTGCGGCCCGACCTCGTGCGAACGTGGGCGTGCGACGTGCTCGGCTTGTTCCACCCCGACTACGTGTGGCACGACTTCGCCCAGATCTGGCAGACGCCCGGTGATGGCGAGGCGTACTTCGAGCAGTCGCTCGCCACGCCGGCGGCCGAGCGCGTCGCCCTACTCGAGGCGATCGGCATCCCGCGCGTCACCGGCGAACAGCTCGTGGCTGCAGCCGACGACGAGATGAGCCGGTGCCTCCTGGCGCTGTACCGCTCGGCGGCACAGCCGGCGATGACCCGGTGGGGTGCCGAGCTCGGGCCGGCGGCCACCCGCCCGGGCCTCGCGATCGTGGCGCCCGACGACCCGTTCGTGCGGGGGCTCGACCTGGCACCGCAGGTGGCGGCGCAGCTCGGTGCCGAGGTCGTCGAGATGGCCGGCCAGGGCCACTGGTGGATGCTCGGTGCACCCGAGGCAGCGGCGCGTACGCTCGTCACCTACTGGTCGTCGCACTGACGCACCTGGGTCACCGCCGAGGAGGCAGCGCATGTCGATCGACAGCGACACGAGCATCGAGCAGGGCTTCGACTGCCCGCGCTGTCACCTGCACGTGACCGAGCAGTTCTACGGGCCGTGCACCGGTTGCCGGTCGGCGCTGCGCGCCAAGTACCTGGGCGAGGGACGCGAGATCGAGGTGGCCGAGTACGTGCCGAAGATGAACGTCACTCCCAACGCAGTGGCGTTGAAGGACGACTGAGTGCTATGCGATCGGCAGGTCGACGATGCGGGCGGCGCCGACGGCCAGCAGCATGACCGCACCCATCAGCAGCAGCACCTTCGGCGAGCGGGACTTGAACGACGACACGACGCCGGCGAAGAACAACGCACTGGCCATGAACAACGTGGTGAGCAGGTAGCCGTCGGCGTGCGAGCTGGCCTCGGCGGCTCGTACCGAGGACTCCTGGATCTCGGCGTCGAGTGCCCGTGACGGCCCGAACAGTTCGTCGATGTACTCCTTGTCGTCGAGCAGGCTGGACGTCTCGGTCGATCCAGCGTCGAGTTGTTCACGCCACCGCTTCAGGACCGGCTGGAACTCGGCTCGGATGAGGCTCTGACGGAAGAAGTTCTGCAGTTCCGTGTCGTTGCTCGAGACGGCCGACGCGAACGCCGCCACCACCGTCGAGTCGTACACGATCGTGGTGGCCGCCCGCGAGTACACCCGGCTCTGCTCGACCCGGAGATCGGTGGCGTCGCGCGCTTCGGCCGTCTCGGCGTCGTTCCAACGCGACGACTGGTAGGCGCACCAGGCCGAGGCGACGGTGGCGACACCCAGGATGACGACCGTCACGATCTCGATCAGCCTGCCTCGGTGTCCGTCGAGATCGGCGACCGATGACGACGCTCCGGCGTGCCGGGTCACGACACGGACCCCTCACCGGCGTTCGTGTCGGCGGCGGGCCGGGATGCGAGTGCCCCGGGGACGCCGATGCGCCCGTCCCAGCGGTCGACCAGCATGCGCCACATCTCGATCTGGTGATAGCGCAGCGCCTGATCGCTCATGCCGTCGAGGAGCGCGGCGACCTCGACGTCGTGTTCCGCCCGGGCCCGGCGCGCCACCGCCGCCACCTGTTCCTGCTCGGTGAGGGCGATCGACTTGGCCTTGGCCTGGATGGCTGCCCCGACCTCGCCGAGATCGACCTCGCGCAGTCCGAACGACGAGACGATGAACCCGTGTTGGGCCAACGCCTCGGTCATGGCCGACTGGAGCGACGACTGCAACTCGGCACGGCGGGTGCCGAAGAGATGCTCGTAGGCGATGTCGTCGCGCCCGAGGCCGTCGGCCACCACCTGCTCGCTGACGTCGCGAATGATGCTGTAGACGCCGTCAGGACCGAAGCGCCGATGGACCTCGTGCAACTGCGCTGGGTCGAGCGTGAAGCGGACGGTGAAGCACACGGTCGCGTGGATGCGGTCACCGAGCACCACACCGACGGCAGGATCGGTGGCGCGGTTGCTGTCGTCCTCCGACCCAGCGTCGCGAGTGGTGCGGTACACCAGCTCGCGCGACGGGTAGCTCTGGACGACCATGCGGCCGAGCGGGTTCACGAAGTGCGTGCCCGGCAGCAGGGTGCGGTCGGTGGGCCGGCCTCGCCGGATGACGAGGCCGAGATCACCGGTGTCGATGCGGACGAGGGCGTCCTGCAGGAGCAGGTAGAGACCGAAGCCGATCGCCGGCAGGGCGAAGAGGACCAGGACGACGATCGCGGCGGTGCTCATCGAGGTGGTGCGATCAGGCCAGAATCTTCGCCTTCAGTGCGGCGTAGTCCTCGGCCGAGATGGCGCCACTGTCGAGGAGGGCCTTGGCCTTCTCGAGCTCGGACGCCACGCTGCCACCGCCACCTGCGACGCTGCGGATGTACGCGTCGGTGTCGGCCTTGGCCGCCTGCGCTGCAGCCTGGCTGCGCTGCCCCATGCCGTTGCCGCGGACGATGAGGTAGACGAGCATCGTGATGATCGGGAAGAACAGCAGGGCGAAGGCCCAGAGAGCCTTCTTGAAGCCGGACAGGTCGTCGCTGCGGAACACGTCGAAGATGACGGTGAAGACGATGACGAAGTACATCACCATGAGATAGATGACGAGGAGGCTCCACAGGAGCTCTCCCAAGCCGATGTTCGCAAGCATGTCGTGCCCTCCGGGGTCGAAGTCGATGAAGCTGACGAACCGTAATGCCGCGCCGGATCGATGCGCAACCATTCAGTGGGATGGTAGGAAAGGTCCCATGTCTGCGCAGGATGACCGGGCCAGAGCTGTGCGGCTCGGCCTGATCGATCAACTTCGCCCCGTCGCGTCGGCGTGGTCGGTCAACGGCCGCGATGTCGTGTTCCTGGCCGGCTTCGACCTCGGAGCCGAGATCGGCGGGTTCCTGAGCCTCACCCTGCAGACAGGCGAGCGGCTGCTGGTGCAGGTGCAGGCCCTGCGGCTGGCGGTGCGCGACGCGATCAGCGTCGATCTCGACACCGATCAGATGGACGGCGCGGACGACTTCGTGCGCAGCGCGCAGGTCGGCATGTCCGTCCGCTACGTCGAGGGTGAGGGCTCGGTGCTCGGCCGTCTCGATGGCGGCGCGCTCGTCCGGCACGAGGCGGCGCCGTTCGGCGAGGCCACCATCGAGCCCGCCACCGATACCGAGGTCGCGACGATGGCCGAGGCGTCGCTCGGCTCGAGCGTCGGTCTGGTCGTCGGCCGTCTCAGCCGGGCCGATGTCGATGCCACCCTGAAGGCCTCCGGATTCTCGCGGCACACGTTCCTCTGCGGCCAGAGCGGGTCGGGCAAGACGTACTCGCTCGGTGCGCTCCTCGAACGGATCCTGCTCGAGACCGCCTTGCCGCTCGTCATCATCGATCCCAACTCCGACTACGTGGGTCTCGGTTCGTTGCGCAGCCGGGCCGAGATCAACCGCAGCCGGCGCACGCCGCTCAGCGCGGCTGCGTACGCCACGCTGAAGGCGGGTTACGCCACTCGTGCCGGCGTGGTGGTGGCACGGGCCGAGGGCGGCGATCTGCCACTGCGCATCCACCTGTCCGACCTCACGCTCGTCGAGCAGGCGCTCACGCTCGACCTCGACCCGATCCGGCACGCCGATGAGTACGCCGCGTACACCGAGGCGACCGTGGCGCTCGCACGTGACCGCTACTCGGTCGCCGACGTGTCACAGGTGCTCGCGCATCGCTTCGACGAGGCCAGCCGACGCGTCGCCCAGCGCATCCACAACCTGTGCATCGGCAGTTGGCGCGTGTGGGCCGGCGTCGACGAGCCGTCCCTCAGCGACCTGGCGCTCGGTCACCGCTGCATCGTGCTCGACACCGGCTCGCTCACCGATGCGCGCGAGCGGTCGGTCGTTGCGCTGGCGTTGCTCGGCAGGCTCCGTCGGCGGCCCGAGCGGCGCCCGATCTCGGTCGTCATCGACGAGGCGCACAACGTGTGCTCGCCCGATGCGCAGACGGGCCTCGAGCGAGCGGTCGCCGACCACACGGTCTGGATCGCCGGCGAGGGCCGCAAGTTCGGCATCTACCTGGTGCTGTCGACGCAGCGCCCGCAGAAGGTGCACCGGAATGTGATCTCGCAGTGCGACAACCTGTTGCTCATGCGCGTCAACTCCGTCACCGACCTCGACGAGCTGGCATCGGTGTTCTCGCACGTGCCCCGGTCGATGGTGGCCGAGGCACGGTCGTTCCAGCTCGGCGAGATGCTCGCAGCCGGTCCGATCGCCACAACTCCCATGCGGCTCCGCATGGGTGAACGATGGAGCCCCGAAGGGGGCGCCGACCTGCCGACCACGTGGGCGGCACCACAGCACACCGGAGGACGGTCATGAGCGCGCGCGGCACAGTCAAGGGAGGCGTCCGCAAGGGCCGGTCGGTCGTGGCTGGGATGCTCGCGGTCATCGCGGTCGTCGGCGTGCTCGCCAGCGTCGTCGCGGTGTGGGCGCAGAACGTGCTCTTCGACTCCGACAGCATGGTGAGCGCCGTCAACAGCGCGCTCGACGAGCCGGAGGTCACCGACGCACTCGCCACCTACGTCACCGACCAGATCTTCACCCTGGTCGACGTCGATGCGTTCGTCACCGAGGTGCTGCCCGACCAACTGAAGCCGCTCGAGGCGGCCATCGTCGGGGGCGCCCGCACGCTCGTGCACGACCGGGTCGAGATCCTGATCACGGCCGACACGACCCGCCAGGTGATCGATGCGGTGGTGGTGAGGAGCCACGGCGCGCTGATGACGTTGCTCGAGGGCGATGGGCTGTCCGGCGGCATCTCGGTCGTCGATGGTGCGGTCACGGTGAACACGTTGCCGCTCATCTCCAGGGGCCTGCTCGCCGTGCAGGAGCGTGGCCTGTTCACCGGCCTCGACGTGCCGGTGTTCACCGCCGACCAGGACCCCGCCGACCAGATCGCCCAGCTCGAGGCGATGACCGGCCGAACCCTCCCGGCCGACGCCGGCCAACTCGTGGTGTACGAGAGCGACGCCCTGGCCCAGGGCCAGGCCACGCTGGCCAACGCACAGCGGGCCGTGGTCATCCTGAAGCGCTCGGTCGTGGCCATCGTCCTCGTCACGGTGATCGGCATCGTCGGTGCGATCGCCGTGGCACAGCGTCGCCGACGGATGGCCATCGGCCTCGGGCTCGCTGGTGTGGCGATGCTGTTCGTGGCCCGGGCGCTCATCCCCCGGGTCGTCGAGCAAGCTCCGCCGATCGCCATCCAGCCGGGTGCGCGTGCGGCCAGCGGCTCGACCGTCCGTTCACTGGCGAGTGGCCTGTTCACACTCCTCCAGGTCACGATCACGGTCGGTGTCGTCCTCGTCCTGGTCGCGTGGATCACCGGGGCCAGCACCGGTGCCACGGCGCTGCGCAACCGGGCGGGGTCGTCCGGCGGATCGGTGTGGGGTTGGGCCAACTCACACCGCGATGCAGTGGCGATCGTGTCGGGCGGCCTCGCCGTGCTGCTCATCGCGGTGGCCGGCTTCGGTCTCGTCACGCTCCTGATCGCCCTCGTCCTCGGCGCGGTCGCGGCGTGGGCGCTCATCACGGCCGAACGGGGTGAGGCGTCGCTCGGCTCGGGTCCGACGGTGCCGCCCGCGGCGACCTGATGGACATGCCGCCCGCCGGCGTCGACGACCAGGGTCCGATGTCGGGGTACCTGTGGCTGCTGGGTGCCGTGACGGTGCTCTTCGTCCTGCAGGCGTCGCTCGCCGACACTGCGATCGCGCGGGCAGCCCAGATGCTGGCCGGTGGCACGGCGCTGCTGCTGGCGGTCCGCCTCGCCCGGGTCTCGCGCCGCTGGCGGGGTGTCGTCGCGGGCGTGGTCGGTCTCGGCGTCGTGGCCGTGATCGTCGACGTGCTGATGTCCGAGAGCGACACGAGCACGGGCATCCTGCTGCTGGTGAACGGGATCCTGGTGGCGGCAGGCCCTCCGGCGATCTTCGCCGCCATCCGCCGGCACGAGTCGATCACGGCGCGCACCCTGGTGGGGGCGGTCACGATCTTCGTGCTCCTCGGGCTGTTCTTCGCCTTCGTGTACCGGGCACTGCTGGTCTTCGACCCCGCGTCGTTCCAGACGTCGGTCGGCACCCTGCGGCCGTCGACCATGCAGTACCTGAGCTTCGTCACGATCACGACGGTGGGCTTCGGCGACGTCACCCCGGTGTCGGATCTGGCCCGCACGATCGTGGCGTTCGAGGCCCTCATCGGCCAGGTGTACCTCGTCACCGTGGTGGCGCTGGTGGTCGGCAACCTCGGTCAACGCCGGGCTCGGCCCCACCCGGTGGGTGGCCTGCACGACCGAACCGACGGAACTGACTGAACCGACTGACCCGTTGGATTCATCCACACCGGGTGAGACCTCTTGGGTTACCGTCCTCTCACCACCAGTCGGAGGAAGTGATCATGCGCGCACGCACCAAGGCCCGGGTCTCCGGCCGCCACGTCGTCGTCACGGGCCTGGTCGTGGCCGGGCTGATCGGTTCGGCATGCTCCGGCGACGACGACACCGCCACCACGACGACGATGGCGCCGCCGACCACCACCACCGGCGACACGGTCTCCACCGAGCTGTCGGGGCCGGCGTTCGTGTTCGGGTACCTCCGGCCCGCGGCCGGCCTGCTGTCGCAGCTCGCGATCGGCCAGGAGGACGGGCTGCAGCTCGCCGTCGACGACATCAACGCCGCCGGCGGCGTGAACGGGGGTCCGGCCACGATCGTCAGCGTCGACGAGCCCGCCGACGGCGACGTCGGCGCGGCGGTCGACTCACTGCTCGAGCAGGGCGCGAGCATCATCCTCGGTCCGACCGGTTCGACCGAGGCGACGCAGCTCATCCCACAGCTCGCAGCGAAGAAGACGATCGCCTGTTCGGCATCGGCGACGGCGTCGTCGCTCACGAGCATCGACCCCGACGGTGCGTTCTACCGCACCGCGATGAGTGACACGTACACGGTCACCTACGTCGCCGACACGCTCACCGAGCTCGCTGCCCAGCAGCCGGCGGACGATCCGTTCACGGTGGCCATCCTGGCCCGCACCGACGACTACGGCATCGGGGTCAGCACCGGGCTCGCCTCGGTGCTGCTCGGCCGTGGCATCGAGTCGAAGATCGTTGGCTACAACCCGCGGCGCGTCATCTTCACCGAGGAGGCGACCAAGGTTGCAGCCATGCAGGCCGACGCCGTCGTGCTGGTCTCGTACAGCG